>CAZWFM010000131.1:0-5971 GCA_964633185.1 uncultured Bacteroidales bacterium
CAGGAATAACAGTTAAACCCGAATTAATCAATAGGAGTTCAGAATGAACGTACTAGTGATTCCATAGCTTGTCCAGATCTTTCGGGAAGTGTAACCCCGATTATGCATTTTCTAATGCGGAATTTGGGTTAAAACGAAATACACGAATAACCTGATTTAATGTTACTTACACTATGTTATTTTTATGGTGAGTGTTTTTGAGAGGTAAGTTAATGTGTGTCTGTAGTATTTGAGGGGCGCCGGTTGTACGCTTTTTACAACTGTCATTCTATCTTGGTCAGCACAATAATCAATTAAACTTAATTCAATGAAAAAAAATTACTTTCCGGCAATAGCCTTGTTTTATCTTGTTTCACTTTACACTTACGGACAAGATGTAATCTCAGGTGGTAATATGGAGAATCCTGACGTATGGCAAATCTCACTGCTTAATACGGATGCTGACAACACGGTAACTTACGAATTTAATTACACCGCAACCACGCCCGCACAGGGTTCAGGGGGTTGTTTGTATGTTTATGGCACCAATACCGGTACAAGCGGAGGAAATCTTACCAACGTCATGTTTTACCAGGAAGTCACATTACAACGCGGGGTTAACTATACCTTTGATGGTGCTTACAAAGACATTCGCACCAATAATTTCTGGACAGAAGTATATGTTGGTGGAAACGAACCGGCCGAAGGCTCCGATTATGGTACCGATCAAGGGGCCGTTCTGATCAGCGGATTCAAAAGCACAAACTGGGAATCGGCATGTCCTTCTGATGAATTCGATGGTACTTTCCTGAACGATGCCTGTATACCGGATGCTACAAATCCGATATCATTTGAAGGAGAAGGTGACACTACTGTTTACTTTGGATTCAGGTCAGGAATTTACGATGATGGAGGCTCAGAGTATACGTTCGAGGTCTTTGTCGATAATATCAGCCTGACATCGGATGCAACTTCCGCAGTTGGCGGTATTAAAGCTGACCAGCTTGTGATCGCCCCCAACCCGTTTAATGAACAGGTCACCATTACGTCACCAACCCAAATTAAAGAAATATCCGTAATGAATGTTATCGGACAATCAGTGTATCACCGCTCCGGCATAGAATCGGCCACGCCGGTTATTGATCTTTCAAATGCAGAACCTGGCATTTACCATATAATGCTCACTGATGAGGACGGCAATACATTTGTCAGGAAAAGCATCAAATTATAAGTAATCGTTAAAGTGAGCTAAAGATTGTTTCTTCCTCTAATATTTCTGTTTTGTACAGAATGCCGGAGGAGAAAGATATTTCCAATTTGCTGCAATCTTTTTACAGGAGTTTCAGGAAAGAAAGAATTATATAATTAATGAAATAAAATGAAAACGAATAAAAAACGTAAATCTTATCTGCTACCAATAAAATACATGCTCCAGGCATCAATGGTTCTCATAATGGGTAATACCTGTATGCAAAAGCCGGAGGCCACAAATGAAAATGGAGCAGTAAATAAAAAAGTAAACCTGAATTTGATTTCAGCGCAACAATTTGTCACTGCAAAGGATACAAAACTGGCGCTCACTGAAACAGATCCTGTTAAATTCGAAGATTTTGTTCAACCCGATGAATATTTTGCGACACTAATGCTTGATCCGGGGAAGACTTTTCAAACTATAGAAGGCTTTGGCGGAGCTTTGACCGATGCTTCTGCAGAGACCTTCTATAAATTGCCCGACTCAATACAGGAAGAGATACTAAATGCCTATTTCGACCGTCAAAAAGGGATTGGATACAGCCTGTGCCGCACACAAATCAATAGTTGCGATTTTTCGAGTGAAAGTTATGCCTATTCCGAAGTTGAAGGGGATATAAATCTTGAACATTTTTCTATTGATCATGATAAGGAGTTTCGAATTCCTTTTACAACTGCTGCTATTTCAAAAGCCGGTAATAAATTGAGACTTCTTGCATCACCATGGAGCCCTCCTGCCTGGATGAAAACCAATAACCACATGTTGCAGGGAGGTAAATTAAAGCCCGAATATTACCAGACATGGGCTGATTATTTTATAAAATTCGTACAAGCTTATGAGCAAATCGGTATTCCTATCTGGGGACTGACTGTGCAAAATGAACCGATGGCTGTTCAAACCTGGGAATCTTGTATATATACAGCCGAAGAAGAACGTGATTTTGTAAAACTTTACCTGGGCCCGACCCTTGAGAAAGCCGGATTGGAGAACATAAAAATTATAATCTGGGATCACAACCGCGGCATTATGTACCAAAGAGCCAGCATAGTATATGATGATCCTGAAGCTTCGAAATTTGTATGGGGTACTGGATTTCACTGGTACACAGGCGATCATTTTGATAATGTTAAATTGCTCCAGGAAGCTTTCCCTGAAAAGAAAACCCTGTTTACCGAAGGCTGTATTTTCCCTTTTGATTATTCAGCAATAAATGAATGGCATGGGGGTGAGCAATACGGGGAATCTATCATTCACGATCTGAACAATTCATCTGTCGGTTGGATTGACTGGAACATATTGCTTGATGAAACCGGCGGGCCGAACCATGTCGCTAACTTTTGTTATGCACCGCTAATTGGCAACACCCGAACCGGTGAACTTATTTATATGAACTCTTATTATTATATCGGACATTTTTCGAAGTTTATTCGTCCCGGAGCCAAACGAATTATTTGTTCATCGAATCATGATGATTTGCTGGCTATAGCGGCTCTTAATCCTGATGGCAGCATAGCCCTTGTAGTAATGAATCCGACAAATGAGGCAATTAAATTCAAAACCTGGCTGGCTAACCGTGGATTTACGGCTGAAAGTATGGCACATTCAATTGCTACTTTTGTATTTAACTGATAACTTTATGTGAATGAATAAACAACTGAAAACCTATACTTTAATACAAAGTCTGGTGCATATGAAAAGATCAATACTCCTGTTTTTATTCATCTGTATATTCACCCGGGCAGCATTTAACCAGGGATATCTGCATACAGAAGGAAAATACATGTATAACGGACTGGATGAAGAAGTCCTGTTGCACGGTATTAATACAGGCAACTGGATGTTGCAGGAAGGGTATATGATGCAAACCGGAGATATTGCAGGATCACAACATGAACTCGAAGCGCTTCTGATTGAAACAATCGGTAAAGAAAAAACAGATAGTTTCTATAATGCCTGGCTGGCATATCATGTTACCCGAACTGATGTTGACTCCCTGAAATCATGGGGATACAACTGTATCAGGGCCGCCATGCATTATAAATGGTTTACTCCTCCTATAGAGGAAGAACCTGTACCGGGAGAGATCACATGGATTGATAAAGGTTTTGTATTGATAGACTCACTGCTCGGTTGGTGTAGTGATAATGCAATGTATCTCATCCTCGATCTTCACGGCGCCCCGGGCGGGCAGGGCACTGATGCCAATATTTCAGATTACGATCCTTCAAAACCCAGTCTCTGGGAGAGTGAGGATAACAAGCAAAAAACCATTGCGCTGTGGCGCAAATTAGCTGAACGTTATAGCGATGAACCCTGGATTGGAGGTTATGATCTTATTAATGAAACGAATTGGACATTTTCCGAATCCGGTAACGCCCCCCTCTGGGAACTTTATCAAAACATTACAACAGAAATACGGGAAGTAGATACCAACCATGTGGTTATTATAGAAGGAAACTGGTGGGCCAACGACTACACGGGGGTGCCCTCCCCCTGGGACGATAATATGGTTTTCAGTTTCCATAAATACTGGAATTTCAACGAAGAGGATGAGATCGACTGGGTACTTGACCTCCGTAACACATACAATGTACCTGTATGGCTGGGTGAATCGGGTGAGAATTCAAATACCTGGTTTACGAATCTTATTGTTCTTTGCGAAGACAATCATATAGGATGGACCTGGTGGCCGGTAAAGAAACACCATCCGAACAATCCGCTTCGTGTGGAAGTAAATAATGAGTATTTGAATCTGATTGAATACTGGAGAGGCCATGTTCCGGCACCTACAGAAGAAGAAGCATTTCAGGCCGTGCTTCAGTTTGCCGAAAACCACCGGTTTGAAAATTGTATTATACAGAAAGATATTATCGATGCCGTAACCCGACAACCATATACTACATCAACAATTCCATATAATGATCACCTGCCGGATCAAGCCATATATGTAACCGATTATGACCTTGGACGAAATAATCATGCTTATTTCGATAACGATACAGGTGACTATCATGGTTCTCTGGGAGGAGACTGGATCAACTGGAACCAGGGATGGGAATACCGGAACGACGGGGTCGATATTGAGAAATGCCAGGATACTGAAGAAACCAACGGCTACAATGTGGGATGGACAGAAAATAATGAATGGCTCGCCTATACCATTGTTACGGACAGTGCTGCCGCATACAAGCTCAATATCAGGCATGCCTCCGATGGTAATGAAGCAATTATCCGTTTTATGTCAGACAATAAACCAATTACCGGAGAGATTACACTTTCCGAAACAGGAGGATGGCAGGAATGGACTACTACGGAAATTAACAATATTGTTCTCCCTGCAGATACACAGCTGATAAAGCTTTATTTTGTGCAAGGCGGTGCAAATCTGAATTATTTTAAACTTTCAGACCCTGTTCCCATTTCTTCTATTGATTTCGAAGCTGTGTATGCTGAAACCAATACTGCCGGTACCACTATCAATCTTTACCTGAATAAAGAAATAACATCTTCTGAAGAATCAATTCATGCTGATGAATTCAGCATTTCAGCAGATGGCAACAATATTCCGATTCTTGATATTACCCTGGACACTGAAATATTGGGGAAAATAATTTTCCTGCTGAATGAACAGGTTTATTATGGCACCAGTATTACTATTTCTTACAATGGGTATTCCGTTCAAAGCGGTTCAGATACCTTAAATGCATTTTCCGGTCTATCCGTTGTAAACAACCTCCCTGTAAGATATAACATACCCGGCAGAATTGAAGCCGAAGATTATTACCACAATAACGGATTTGAACTTGAAAGTTGTGAAGATGACGGTAATGGTTACAATACAGGTTATGCCGATGCCGGCGATTATCTCGATTACCTCATACATGTTACCAAAGAGGGGCGTTATACGGTCAATTACCGTGTTGCCACCACAGCAGGTAACGCAGAAATGATTGTTTTTGCCGGTGAAGAAGGCAACTTTGCAGCACTGGATACGGTCCGGTTTTCATCCACCGGAGGATGGCAGTCCTGGAATACACAACAGGGAGATGTCTTTCTAGAGGAAGGTCGTTATACATTGCGCATTTATGTAAAACAGGGAGCACATAACTTAAACTGGTTCGAATTCTCAACATATACCGGTTTGCCTGAGACTGCAGAAACCAGAGAATTCTATGTTTTTCCCAATCCTGCCCATGATAAGGTCTCTGTACAATTTAAGGAGACATTGTATGGAAATATCCGGCTATCGGTATTCAGTTCCAGAGGAAATCTTATAAAAAAAATACAGTCGGCCAATACTGGTCTCATTACTATAAATACTTCTGAATGGAAAACAGGCATTTATTTTTTTACCGCCCGTTTAAACGGTTTCCGGATAGCATCTGGCACTTTTACTTTAAATTAAGCCGAATTCCCAGGGTAAGCCTTAAGGGCTCATATTTTCTGAAATACTGCCCTGCGAATAGATTCACGGCACATATACATGGTTATAAATCCAGGTGTGAAGAAAGAACCATCCTTGTATCCGTTAATTTTTTCAAATATCAAACTTAATACAGAAACATTGATAAGCGCTTTGTTTTCTTCCTGTATTTCTTCGCTTCCTTCACTAGAAAAGTCAAATGCATCGAGAAAATCCAAGCAAGTTTGCAGTGTTCCAAATAAAAAACCCAACCACTTCGTGATCAGGTTTTTTATTTTGTCGGGGCAGGGAGATTATTCCTCCCTTCGGTCGTCATG
>CAZWFM010000132.1:0-5955 GCA_964633185.1 uncultured Bacteroidales bacterium
GGGAACTTTATTAGGGATATATCCCAGGCTTGATACAATAAGGGTATCGGTTGCCTGTTCAGTTTCCAGGTAAAAAATTCCGTCAAAATCACTAATTGTCCCAACTGTGCTATGAAGAAAAACAATGTTGGTAAATGGAAGAGGTTTACCTGTTTCTGCATCTGAAACAGTACCACGGATAAGTGTTTTTTGTGCACTTAAATTACCATATATAACTATAGAAAGCAGTAAAATGAGATATTTTCTTAATGCCATTGCGAGAGTATGCTAAAAAGTCTGAATATAGTGCTATTATGGTAAATTTTGTTCTCTATAAGGACATGTGTATTTGCAAATAGTTGTCATATATTTTCTTTCTCACTGATTATTTCCTGTTTTTTTGTAATACTTGCAGAAATCTTAATACTTATCTCATATAACAGCAACAAAGGCAAGGCTACCAATATTTGACTGAATACATCAGGAGGCGTAATAATTGCTGAAAGGATCAGTATGATTAAAATAGCATGTTTCCGGTATTTTTTAAGGAATGCAGGTGTTAAAAGTCCTATCTTGCTTAAGAACATTACAATTACAGGCAATTCAAACAATACTCCTGAACCAAGGCAAATACTAGCAATCAAGGAGATATAGGACATCAATTTAATATCATTGATAGCAATATCTGAAACCTGGTAATTGTAAAGAAAATTAATGGAAAGCGGACAAATAATGTAATATCCAAACGCCACACCTAAAAAAAAGAGAAAAGAGATGGCAAAAATCGACCCTTGTGCAATTTTTCTCTCTGTTGCGTATAATGCGGGTTTTACGAAGTTCCATAATTCAAAGAAAAGATAAGGGAATGCCATAACAATACCGGCAATTAATGAAATTTTAATATGGGCAGTGAATTGACCAGCCATTTGAATATTCTGTAGTTTGACAGGATTAGAATTTATACAAAGTTTTGAAGTATTCAGAAAGGATTCAGTGCCTATACGGCATAACCAGTAATTGGTAAAGAAGTCAGATTGGCTTGGGCCAAGGATAATGATATCAAATACAAATCTTTTATAGACGAAAGCCAGGATTCCGATAAGTATTACAACAATCAGTGATCTTATAATATGCCATCTCAGTTCTTCAAGATGTTCAAGAAAGGTCATTTCATTATTTTCTTTCTTACTCATGTATTATCATCTCTAATTTTCACACAAACATAGTTAATAATGATTTCTGATATTGTGACTGTTTAAAAAAAACTTAGTATTTTTAATATAGAAAGGAGGCGAGCCATTGACTGAATTGCAAATGATATTTGAATCCATAACTTTTTAAACTTTGGTGCATATATTAACAAGCAATTGCAAGTCCTCTAAATCAAATCCGGCATAAGAAATACACCCTGAAAATTAATCGAGGAGATAATGAGTGTTGGAACAGATATTTCTCTTAATGAGGTACTGAAAAAATATTTTGGTTTTACCAGTTTTAAAGGGAATCAGGAACTGATAATAAAAAATGTTTTAGCTGGTCAGGATACTTTTGTACTTATGCCAACCGGAGGAGGAAAATCTTTATGTTACCAGTTGCCATCACTTATTCTTGACGGAACAGCAGTAGTAATATCTCCTCTTATTGCCTTAATGAAAAATCAGGTTGACTCAATGCGGAGTTTTAGCGAAGATGACGGGGTTGCTCATTTTTTGAATTCATCACTCACAAAAAGTCAGATCAACCACGTAAAAACAGATGTTATAGACGGCAAAACGAGGCTGCTTTATGTAGCTCCTGAATCCCTTACAAAAGATGAGAATATCAATTTTTTAAAGCAGGTGAGAGTTTCTTTTTATGCAGTTGATGAGGCACATTGTATATCTGAGTGGGGACATGATTTTAGACCGGAATACAGGCGTATCAGACCGATTATCAATAAAATAGGAAAAGCTCCGATTATAGCACTTACGGCAACTGCTACACCAAAAGTACAACATGACATCCAGAAAAATCTTGAAATGCTCGATGCCAATGTGTTTAAATCTTCATTCAGGCGAGAGAATTTGTATTATGAAGTACGTCAGAAGAAAAATGCCACCAAAGAGATTATTAAGTACATTCGGAACAACCAGGGAAAATCAGGGATAATATACTGTTTAAGCCGGCGAAAGGTAGAGGAACTTGCTGAAACCCTTAAAATAAATGGGGTGAAAGCTTTACCATATCATGCCGGTATGGATGCTGCGACGCGAACTGAAAATCAGGATAAATTCTTAATGGAGGACATTGATGTAATTGTAGCAACAATAGCATTTGGTATGGGCATTGATAAGCCAGATGTGAGATTTGTAATTCATTACGACATTCCAAAAAGTCTTGAAGGATATTATCAGGAAACAGGAAGAGCAGGGCGTGACGGTGGTGAAGGCAGATGTATTGCATTTTACAGTTATAAGGATATACAAAAGCTTGAGAAATTCATGCAGGGTAAACCCGTTGCTGAACAAGAGATTGGAAAACAATTGCTTCTGGAAACAGTTTCCTATGCTGAATCTTCTGTATGCCGTCCGAAGCAATTGCTCAATTATTTTGGGGAAGAGATGACTGAGAATTGTGATAATTGTGACAATTGCCTGAATCCAAAAAAGCAGTTCGAAGGGAAAGATCATGTTGTAAAGGTGCTGAATACAATCATTGCTGTCAAAGAAAAATTTAAAGCTGATCATATTGCCAATATACTTGCAGGAATAAAAACACAGGCCATTAAATCATACAAACATCATCATCTTGATGAGTTTGGATCGGGGAATGAACATGATGTTAAATTCTGGAATGCAGTAATCAGGCAAGCCCTGATTGCAAAATTTCTCCAGAAAGAGATTGAAAATTACGGACTACTGAAGATGGAAGAGAGGGGATTGAAATATCTTGAAAAGCCCTATTCGTTAATGTTAGCAGAAGATCATGATTATCCGGATACAGAAGATGAAGATATTATCGTGAATATGCAGGCTGGATCGGGTGCTGTTGATGAAGAATTATTTAAAATACTGAAAGATCTGAGAAAACAGATCTCAAAGAAATTTAAGGTACCTCCATTTGTGATTTTTCAGGATCCTTCACTGGAGGATATGGCAATTCAGTATCCGACGAATTTCGAAGAACTTCAGAATATATCAGGAGTTGGCGCCGGAAAGGCAAAACGATATGGTGAAGAATTCATTGAATTGATAGCCAGGTATGTTGAGGAGAAAGAAATTGTTCGTCCCCAGGATATGATTGTTAAATCTGTAGTAAATAAATCGGGATTAAAAGTATATATCATTCAGAGTATTGACAGGAAAATTCCGCTGGATGATATTGCTGATGCAAAAAGTATAAGCATGAATCAATTGCTGGATGAAATTGAGGCCATTGTGAATTCAGGAACAAAATTGAATCTTGATTACTATATAAATTGCGTTATGGATTCTGAGCATCAGCAGGATATTTTCGAATATTTTCATGAAGAGGCTGAAACCGAATCTATCGAAGAAGCTGTCAATGAACTTGGGGAAGATGAATACTCGATTGAAGATATACGATTAATGAGAATAAAATTCATCTCAGAATTAGGTAATTGACAGGGAGCAGACTCCTATTATTTTACTATCTTTAATAGATCGTATAAATCCAATTGTTATGAAAAAGATAGTAGTGTTTATTCTTGCAATATGTTGTTTTGCAATATCATATCCGCAAACTATTCTTAAGTTTGAAGATCATGCCTTAAAACCAGGTATGCATAATCCGATGTCATATTGCTCATTCATTGATCCTGGAATTGCGGGATCTGATGTAACATGGGATTTTAGTGAACTAAGATTCATTAAATCTTTTGAGGGGTATATCAATAAGTCGCAGGATACGGAATTTGGCAAATTCTTTGCGGAATCGAATACGGAATTGGCTGAATTTAATTCAAGGTTCTATTTTAAAGTTAGTGAAGATAAGATGGAACAATACGGTTATTCTACAGATGACGGGAAACACCAGGTCCATTTTTCTGTGCCATTCGTTAAAATAAAGTTTCCTTTTGTATTCAAAGATGTGTTTTCCGGAAGTGTTGAAGGTACTGCCTCCTATAATGGCATCATAAACAGCACTATAGGCGGATCTTATTTTGTTGAAGCAGATGCATATGGGACATTAATACTTCCAGGCAATACAATGTATGAAAACACGCTTAGGATCAGGACCGAAAAAGAATATACTACCCATTATTCAAATCTTGATCAGGAGGTTTATATTATCACATATCGCTGGTACAATTCGGCTCACAGGTATCCGCTGCTTGTTTTAACAACATATACTACAAAAACCAAGAATTCAGAAAGCATACATCATCAGGCGGCATATAACGTGAATGCATTAAAAAGTGTTGAACAGTTTTATGAAGAGGATGTTGAGATCTACCCAAATCCGGCAAGTAAGACACTTAATGTCAGGCTAAATGCTTTAAGTGAGGGCAATTATTATTTTGAAATTTTCAATACTTCCGGTGAATTCATTCATTCTTTCTACAGGGAGACTTCTGCTGTCGGCTTGCATGATTTTGATTTATCCGGAGTTATTACCGGTCTGAAGCCGGCTAATTATGTATTGGTGATTTCAAATGCAAATACGAGCGTCTCTAAAAACTTCGTACTTGCAGAATGATTTTAATTATTCTGTTTGATGGATTTCCACGAATATGCGTTGAATATACCACCTACCGCTGCCACTATAATATAAAAAGGATACAATAACTCAAACAAAGGCAACCACAATAGGTGTTTGTGATTGCCAAAATATTTTAATCCGCTTCCAACAACAAATAAATCTCCTACAATCTTTAAAATTATCAATAATAGAAAATACCATAATTTGTCAAATGACAGCAAACAGAGAAATAGTGATATAGCCATAATAATATTGGCAATGATTATTAATAATGATAGTAAAATGGTGTCTGGGTCTGAATAGTATTTACTTTTTGATGCCCATCTGATTCGTTGATTAAAAAATTCCAATACATTTTTCGGAGCCTGAGTTTTCACTATCCCATGTTTTGACTTTAACACAGAGATAACGGTGTTACTGGTCTTTTTTAACTGGTGTAAGAGAAAGATATCATCGCCAGAAGGAACATTCGGGAGGATATGATCAACCAATCGCATGTATACATCTCTTTTTACAGCAAGATTTGCACCATTGCACAGGGTTGGTCTTCCTGAAGAAGCAGAACCGGCACCTGCAACTACCAGGCTTATTAAATCAAATCTGAAAAACTTTTTCACAACTCCCGCAAAGGTCAGATAATCCACCAACCCGATAATTAAATCAGCATGATCCTTTGTGTATTTTGTCACATGCGATTGAATCCATTCGGGAGATAATCTGCAGTCTGCATCAGTAAAAAGCAATAGTTCAGCATTGCTCCTTAAGGCACCGAAGAAAAGAGCACTTTTTTTACCCATGATTCCTTCCGGCATTTCGAATATTTTCAAGTTTTTAGGTCCGGTTTTTTCCAGAAAGGGAAGATCTGATATCTTTTTTTTTGAATGATCATCAACCAGAATAATGTCATAGAGACGATCCGGATAAGTTTGATTCAATATATCCATCATCAAACCGGGAAGCGTATTTTCTTCATTGCGGGCGGCAACAATTACACTTACTTTGGTATGGTTGTTATCAGACAGTTTTGCATGTATCGGGATGTTTTCCCATGCATACCAGAGTTTAAGTACTACACTGAAATAAAGTATACCAATGAATAAAGAAATAATGAAGAGAATATGAATTGCATTCATGGCTATTTAGGAGTGAGCCATTGGTCTATTTTCAGGAACAATTCACTGATATTGATGGGCTTGGTTACAAAATCATTACACCCTGCTTCATAACATTTTTGTTTTTCTTCTGCAATGGCATTTGCAGTCTGGGCTATAACGG
>CAZWFM010000133.1:0-5947 GCA_964633185.1 uncultured Bacteroidales bacterium
GGGCAAAAATCTTACATGTTTTACGTGAAGACAAGAAAGTTCGAGAAGCGGCATACTCGTGGGTAGAACACTGTGATTGGATACCGGCATTGTTGACCGGTGTAACGACAGCTGAAGAAATCAGGAGAAGTCGATGTGCGGCAGGTCATAAAGCTATGTGGCACGAAAACTGGAATGGCCTGCCTTCAGAAGATTTTCTTGTCAAATTGGACCCTCTGTTAAAAGGTCTTCGGGGAAGACTTTACAAGGATACTTACACTGTAGATAAGCAAGCCGGAACTATTTCAAAAGAATGGGCAAAAAAACTGGGACTTTCTGACAAAGTAATTGTTGGAATTGGTGCATTCGATGCTCACCTGGGAGCCCTGGGTGCAGAAATAAAACCTTATTACCTGTGCAAGGTAATGGGAACCTCTACCTGCGACATGTTAATTGCCCCAAAAGAAGATCTGAATAATAAGCCTGTAAAAGGTATTTGCGGGCAGGTTGATGGTTCCATTATTCCCGGACTAATTGGTTTGGAAGCCGGACAATCTGCTTTTGGCGATGTGTATGCCTGGTTTAAAGAACTTCTTTTATGGCCTCTACAGAATTTATTAAAACTCTCAGATCAAATTGATGAAAGTACCAAAGACAAAATAGTTCAGGAAATCTCAGATCGTTTAATTCCTCAACTTACAGCAGAAGCTGAAAAACTTCCGGTTGAAGAAACAGGAGAACTTGCACTGGATTGGCTAAACGGAAGGAGAACTCCCGATGCAAACCAAAATCTGAAAGGGGCTATTACAGGTTTATCATTAGGCTCTGATGCTCCGCGGATTTTTAAGACACTGGTAGAAGCAACTACCTTTGGTGCCAAAGCAATTGTTGAGCGATTCATAAACGAAGGAGTTAAAATTGAAGGAATTATAGCCATTGGAGGAGTCGCCAAAAAATCAGATTATATTATGCAGGTAATGGCCGATGTATTGAATAAGCCTATACTTGTAGCACGTTCTGAGCAGGCTTGTGCTTTAGGTTCTGCAATGGCTGCTGCTGTTGCCGGAGGACTTTATGAGAGTTTTGTGGAAGGGAAGAATGCAATGGGAAGCGGCTTTGAAAAAGAATACCTGCCAAATGTTACAAGGTCAAAAAAATATGAAGCATTGTATTCAAATTACCTGAAACTTGGAAATTTTATAGAAAATGAACTTACAAAATAATGAACTATGAACAGATTTATAATTGCAATTTTAATTTCTTTTTCCATATCCTGTATAGGACCCTGCAAAAAGAAAGAACAAGTAAAACCTATTCAGAAGGAAGACTTCGATACTGTAATAAATAATAAACAAATCAGTCTTTTTACTTTAAGGAATGCGAATGACCTTACCATTCAACTTACCAATTACGGAGCACGGGTAGTATCAGTTTTAACGCCTGATAAAAACGGCACATTGGCAGATATCGCTCTTGGCTATTCCGATATAAAGAGCTATCTGAAAGATCCGATGTATTTAGGATGTATTGTTGGTCGTTATGCCAACCGGATTGATAATGCAAAATTTACTCTTGATGGCAAGGAGTATAATCTGTATAAAAATGATGGTTTGAATACGCTGCATGGCGGCAAAGAAGGATTAAACAAGAAAATTTGGGAGGCTGCCCAGGAAGGAAATACCGTCATTTTCTCATATCTCTCACCGGATGGAGAAGAAGGATATCCCGGGAACCTGATGATAAAAAAGAGCTATACACTTACGGATAGCAATGAACTGCATATTCGCTATGATGCTGAAACTGATCAGCCCACTGTAATAAACCTTTCGAACCATGCATATTGGAATTTAAAAGGAGAAGGTGACAGTACAATACTCGACCATTATTTTTTAATCAATGCTGATTATTATACACCAATTGATAGGGAGTGGATTCCGACCGGAGAGCTGGCAAAAGTTGTAGAAACACCATTTGATTTTACAACCGGAAAAATGATCGGCAGTGAAATAAACCTGGATAATAAGCAATTGAAAAATGGTAAGGGATATGATCATAACTGGGTCTTAAATAAAGACAATGCAGATGAGTTGTCTTTTGCAGCAAAATTGTGGGAAGAAACAACAGGTCGGTCAATTGAAATCTATACTTCAGAACCCGGACTCCAGTTTTATAGCGGTAATCTTATGGATGGCTCAGTCTCTGGGAAATCCGGAAAACCTTATGTTTATCGATCTGCATTAGCTATCGAAACACAACATTTCCCTGATTCTCCCAATCATCCGAATTTTCCTTCAACAGTATTAAAGCCTGGTGAGATATATGAACACCTTGTAATTTTAAAATTTGGTGTGATGAATAAATAAATTATACGCGCAAGCCTATAAATTAAATACTTATCGACCATCATTTGAATGACTAGCGGATACAAATATTCTAAACATCACGTAGCAGTTGATTGTATCATTTTTGGATATGAAAAAAATATATTAAAACTGTTGTTAACAAGAAGAATTTTTGAGCCTGAAAAAGGAAAGTGGTCTTTGGTTGGAGGCTGGTTGAAGGAGAATGAAACTGTTGAAGAAGCAGCTACAAGAGTACTATTACAGTTTACAGGTTTAAAAGATATCTACCTGGAACAGGTCCATGTGTTTTCTGATCCTGACAGGGATTTTGGTGGCAGAGTAATAAGTATTGCTTTTTATGCCATGATAAGAATTGACCAGCACGATAAGAAACTTGTGGAAAAACACGGCGCCAAATGGTGGAACTTTAATAAAATTCCCGGTTTGATATTCGATCATGATCGGATGGTTGAATCTGCTCATGAAAAATTAAAACTGAAAGCAAGTTATGAATTGATAGGTGAAAAATTATTGCCTGGTAAGTTTACCATATTGCAACTTCGGAGACTCTATGAGGCAATTTTTCAACATAGTTTCGATGCCGGAAATTTCCGCAAGAAAGTTCTTTCACTCAGAGCACTCAAAAAGCTAAATATAAAGAACACCACTGATTCGAAACGCGGAGCCTATTATTTTTCTTTTAACAAGAAAAATGATTTCTCGCTGAGTGACAGAATTGTCAGGCTGCATACCATAGCAACCCGTTCCTCCCGATGTGAAGTATGAATACAACGAATGAAAGTTACATCAAGTAATTATAAGCTTATATCAAAATACTTTATCGATCCTGTATTTTGATTTCCGATTCAAAAAATATATGCAATTAAATTGAAAAGAGGGAAACCTTAAACAGAAAAGCAAGTTTACTTCAGAATCATTCACTCATCCTAAAAAAAACTTCCTCTTTTGGAGGAAGTTTTTATTTCAGGGCATTATTCCAAGTCTTTCAATAAAGTCAGCAGTTTTTGCAAGTTGTCTTTTGAAGCAGATTTAGCCCCTGCGATATCAGCACTCTTCGTGGATGAAGTTTTGGTTGCTGACCATGCACCGCAATCAAAATCAACACCTGACATGGTTAATTTCAGATTCGACCCGCTCATAGTAGTTCTTTCAGCATTAACTACACCTGTAAAATCAAATGTAATAGTATAACCTCCTGAACTTACACTAAAATTAATTTTAAGAGCATCCTCTTCCAGTTTTGATAATGAACTAAACGCAGCATAACCACTTCCATCAGTAAATTCAAAGCTCCCAGAAAGTTTCTCGCCATCCTGTTCAACATCATTAAAATAAAACGGGAAAACGTCACCCTCTAAATTGAAAGTACCGCTGAAATCTCCTTCCAACAAAGGACCAGAATCCTTATCTTTCTTACACTCGGTAAAAAAAGCTGCCATCAGGATAACCAGCGCTGAAATTAAAACTTTAGTTTTCATTTTTACATAGTTTAATTAATACAACAAACTTATCTATAATAAATATTATGAAATCATTAAGGCATACATTCACTAAATGCTTTAAATTCACCAAGATTCTCTTCTCTCTATCTCTAACTCTCTTCGGAATAACCGTATCGGAAATAAATATACAATTGATTACCCGGCATCATTATAAATTCCTTTACAAGTAAGGAAAAATATTTAACTTTTCAAAATGAACTCTTTTGAATATAATTTAAAATTCAAACTCTCAAAAGAGTTACTATGCATTTAACAGTGTCTGAATGCCACAGGTATGAGTTCTTTCCGAATCATAAAAACTATATATTTGTTTGTATGAACCGTGTTTACCTGATCTTATTTTTTTGGTTTAACCAAGTACAATGTTTCATGTTTTACAACGGAATAACTTAATATTGAGATTGGATCGGTTGTGTCGTTGGTATTATTTGATCTGACGTTTGATATTATATAGAGTATTGATTAATAATTGTTCTTTAATAAAAGGTGATTTATGACTGGATACAGACATATTCTTTTTATGCTAAGTTTATCCATTTTCCAAACAAACATCGCAGTATCTCAGGAATTTCTTCATACTGAAAACAAAAAAATTGTAAATGGTCAGGGAGAAGAAATTTTTCTCAGGGGGACAGGCCTTGGCGGCTGGATGTTACAGGAAGGATATATGCTTGAAACTTCTTCTTTCGCGAATGCACAGTATGAGATCAGAGCAAAAATTGAAGAATTAATTGGTACTCAAAATACAGATACCTTTTATGGTGCCTGGCATGCAAATCATGTTCGGAAAATCGACATTGATTCACTTGCTTCATGGGGATTCAATTCCATAAGACTTCCTATGCATTACAACCTTTTCACACCGCAAGGTCTGGCAGTCGGAGAATACATCGATACCGGATTTGTAATGGTTGATAGCTTATTGAGCTGGTGTTCGGAAAATGAAATGTACCTTATATTGGATCTTCATGCAGCGCCCGGTGGGCAGGGAGATGATGCAGCTATATGCGATTATGATCCGACAAAACCTTCCTTATGGGAATCAGAAGAAAATATGGCACGGACTGCTGATCTGTGGAAAACATTGGCAGCAAGATACGCTCAAGAAGAATGGATTGGAGGCTATGATCTGATCAATGAGACCAAGTGGCCGCCCCTCTCCGATGATGATAACCAGGATTTATGGGATTTAATGATACGGATAACTGATTCCATACGAACTGTTGATACCAACCACTTAATAATCACTGAAGGAAACTGGTGGGCAAATGATTATACCGGATTTCCCGGTCCCTGGGATGATAATCTGGTAATTAGTTTTCATAAATACTGGAATCCGAACAATACCTCTTCAATACAATGGATGCTTTCTATGCGTGATCAGTATAATGTGCCTCTATGGTTGGGAGAAACCGGTGAAAATTCAAATGTCTTGTTCACAGAAATGATAGAGCTTATGGAAGAACATACTATTGGATATTCACTCTGGCCTGAGAAAAAAATCAGTTCAGTAGCAGGTCCGGTTACTGTAATGAAAACAGAAGGATATCAACAACTTCTTGATTACTGGAATAATTCCGGGCAACACATCAAGCCGTCTGAAGAATTCGCGAAAGCAACTCTTATGGAGATAACTGAAAAATTGAAACTGGAAAACTGCAAAATAAATTTTGATGTCATTGATGCTTTTACCAGACAGGTAAACAATCAGAATTCGGTGCCATTTGCCGAACATAATATCCCTGGTCGGATCTATGCCACAGATTATGATATGGGTCGGCAGGGAATTGCATACTCAGATGTCGATTATCAAAGAATAAGTGACGGGCAAACATGGAACAGCGGAGGTTCTTACAGAAATGATGGAGTAGATATAGAATCCTGTACTGACAATGTTGCAGGCAATGGTTATAACGTTGGGTGGACATCGGTTGGTGAATGGATAAAATATACCGTTCATATAGACTCTTCCGCAGCATATTCTCTAACACTTCGATATGCCAGCGACAATGAGCTTACCAACCTCCACTTTGAGCTTGATGGTGTCAATATAACAGGTACAATTGAAGTACCTTCTACAGGTGGATGGTTTGACTGGGTTAC
>CAZWFM010000134.1:0-5942 GCA_964633185.1 uncultured Bacteroidales bacterium
TTTAAAGTATTGTTTCAATGTCACTACTATCTAATGCGTGGGCTCGTAAGATTATTATGAATGAAAGTATAGAAAGGAATATTTCAATGATTAAGTTTAAAGCTGCTTCTACTTCTAATATGACAAGTATAAAAGAAACAGAGTGCGACTGGACAGATTATACAATTCTGATAGCAGAAGATGAGGATACAAATTTTACCTATCTTGAAACTGCACTCGAAAAAACAAACATTACGATTCTAAGGGCAAAGAACGGCAAAGAAGCTGTTGAAATGATCAGGGTAAATCCAATGATTGACCTTATACTAATGGATATTAAAATGCCCATTATGAATGGCCTGGAGGCTACAAGAAGCATAAAATCCTTCCGTAAAGACGTTATTATTATTGCACAAACAGCTTTTGCAATGGATGAAGATAAAAGGAACTGCACTGCTGTTGGTTGCGACGATTTTCTTGCCAAACCAATTCGATACAAAGTACTGTGTGATACATTATCAAAATATCTGAAATAATTATCCCTATCTGGTTCTTGTTGTAATAGCTATTCTTTAGACCAAACGGAATGGTATTTCAATTTTTAAGAACAACAATGGTATTGGTGAAAACTTTACCGGAATTTTCAATTTTCAAAAAATAACTTCCTTCGGGAAGGTGACTTATATTCATATTGTAAGTAATACTTCCTGTTTTTTTTGCATTGACTGTTTCGTGCAGGAGCAATCCCCCCTTCATGTCAAAAACTTTAACAGATACAGGGCTTCCGTTCGATTCAAACTGAATATGCATTACTTCATTGCAGGGATTGGGGAATACAATCAATTCCGGTCTGTTTGCATTTTCCGGGATACCGGTGGAAACTGTCCTTCCGATAATCATGGCTTCATCCGATAAATCTTCGTACGAAACAACAAGATACGATGTATCGGCAATTTCTATTATAAAAAAGGCAGAAGTATCCGTTTCATTGTATAAAGTCCCGCTGCCTTCTGTAATAGTCCATTGCACGGAAAAATAAACACCGGTCATTAAATTGTCAACCTGGTCGTGATAAAATACCTGAAAGAAAGTAGTATCTCCAACATACTTTCTATCCACTGCAGGATAGATCCTTAGCCTGGAAAGTTCAGGAACATACATCTCCTGTGTAAGCTGGATGGTATCGTTTGATTTTTGGCCATAAGCCATAAGCGTATAGACTGTGGTCTCAGGAGGAGAGACTTTCATGCTGTTATTAGCCGGAACAAGTTCACCGTTCAGGAGAACAGAATCGGCATTGATCGTTGTCCAGCTTAAGGTCGTGCTGTCACCGATCGGAATAGGAGTTTTCTCTGTTTTGAAGCTGGTTATAAAGGTTAATCCCGTATCCACTTTGTGAATAATATCTGTTTCAATCATTTTGTCGAGGATCAACTGTGCCATTGCTGCCGAACCTTCTACATTCGGGTGAATGTGATCGGGAAACAGGTGAGCACTATCCAAGAGCGTATGGTAAAAGTCTACCAGTTCTGCTTCCCTTAATTTCAGCACCGAATCAATCGCAGGAATAATACCATTCACTATGATGGAATCGCGAATTCCCCATTCTTCTTCAAAGGCAGGTGGGGGATATCCCAGCATAAATTTTGTGGAAGGATTTCTTAGCAGGATCGTATCAATCATAGCCAGGTAATCGTCAATAAACTCGTCGCCATATACATCCCAGTTCTGAGGTTTTGTGTCATTGGTTCCAAGGAGAATAAAGCAAATCTCCGGAGCCCAGGCCAGGTAATCCTTCAATTGTTGTGTATCCCAGTATGATACATCACCGTTTTTCAGCATAGTGGTAGTGGTAAGCCCAAAGTTTGTTACAATACAGGTATCTCCATATACATCCTGCAGCATTACTCCAAGCTGTATTGGATAGGCTTGTGTGGTCGGATCAGGAAGTGATATTCCATGTGTAATGCTGTTGCCAATCGTACCAATTCTCACATGATAATTTTGTGAGTTAACGGATACAAAAGCCGCAGATAATGCCAGAACTAATAAAATGATTCGTATATTTTTCATCGGTTTGAAAGTTTGTTTTTTATAATTGAACAAGTTAGTTTTTTTTCATGACATTCCGCAACTTTTGCAATTCTCATAAGTTTTCAATGCAAATCCTGTTTACGTGTTTTTTATTTGTTTCAAAGATTTCTCCAGTCTTTTTATTTGAGAATCCTTATCACATTCTGTTTTCCGTTTTTCGATGATAGTTTTGTAGATTTCTTTATTTTTTTTGTTTATGCAAATCAATGACTTCTCAATGTACATTGGCAACTGCTTTATCGGGCATTTCCATAATTGTTCAATGAGCAAAGGATCTGTGGTATTAAAGTAAATCTTATACTGATTCAATCTGGCAAGTATTTCAATCCCGCAGTCTATTGTAATTACTGACCCCTTTTCAACCGTCTCCATTATTTTATCAAGTGAGGCAAATATTTCCTGATGTTTCAAATCAGTAATTGTGGAAATGGCTATCATTCCACCCCAAACAAGTCGATTGTTTTTGTTTGTCAACAACTTAATAAACTCCGCATAATGCTCTGCTAACAGTTCTGGTTTTAGATAGCCTGTTTCGTATAGTGTTTTAATACAGTCACTTTGGATATTCTTATTCTTATTATTCAGATTGTCAATAAGTTCTTTTATTGCAATTTTATTGCTTGATATGGAAATTTCTTTTGCCAGAGAAATATTTGCATTACTTCCTTTTAATCCTCGAGTTGATGCTAATAAATTTAATACTGTCATAATCAATCTGCTTGCTATTGTTGTTCTTTTTCAAAATATTACGGTTTTATTCAATTCTTTTGTATGGTCAGATCCATCAATTCTGTCTCTACCTTCCAGTCTTTACAGTCAATTTTTTGCAGGATACTTTCGATTTCTTCTTTTGTATATGCAGCAGCAATGGAAGATTTCCAATATTTAGCCATCTTCCCTGCCACAAGCGGTCCAACAATATTTACTATCAACCTCCCAAATAGATTTATATCTCTCCTGTGGTCATGTATATAAATTTTCCCCTTTTCTTTTAATACCCGCCTGATCTGATGAAATACTTTTTCGGGGTCGATCCAATGGTGTAAAGAATCCCGGGATATTACCAAATCATATTGATTGTCTGATATCCCTTTCATTTCTTCTGCAGTGCCTTCTATATATTTAGTTCTATTTGCCAATCCTTCCTTCTTTGCATTATCATTAGCAACTCTTATCATATCACCAGAAGCTTCTAATCCTTCAAGTTGTAAGTCGCTTCGCTTTAATAATAAATATATCCCTGCCCAACCTGGTCCGGGTCCGATTTCCAATACCCTTGAATTTTGAACAGGGGAGACCTTATTTATTACATGATCAGCGAAACGAATATATTCTCTGCCAAGTTGCCTTTTCATAGTCTCGCTATATTGTTCCATGGTCATCTGGGAGTTATCTTCTATAGCTCCGCCTTCCGGAATTCTTGGTTTGATTTTTTTCATATCCTGTATAAGTTTTTAGTATGTCTTTGTATGGCGCACAAGAGTTAACAGTCCTGAAATAAAATACTTTGAATTTGTTTTTTTATTTTGTTAAAGTAATCACTATTTCATTATAAAACACAATTTGCCTCTTGCATCGCATTCGATAAATTCTTGCTAAACACAGCATACGGGATATCTGTGTTACGTGAACCGAATACTTTTTTATATCCCTCTTCTGACACATTGATTAGATCCGATAAATAAAAATGTTTTCCCATCCTCCTTTTTTAGAAAGACAATCTCAACTTTGTTGGCAATGGTTTTTTAATGTGCATTTTATTTGCATTTCCAAGTCATTATATATTGTAAATCATCCATTGAGTTTGTATTTTCGTTTGTATGCTTAATCCAGTTGCCTGATAAGTTATTGTATAAAGATGTCAACTCAAAATGAGATAAAGCAATCCCCAAATCAATATCATGTAATCCTTTTTTCTCATACCTTTCACTTATTGGTTTTTTGAAAAAGTGAAATTCTTTTGTTGCCTCATCAAAAAATATTCTCCAGGGTTGAGTATTCCCGGATGACGGGCCTATTCTTACCATTTCAAGAGAATCAGAATATTTCTGTATTAAAACAGGTTTAAGAGGTTTTTTGGTATTGTAATTAAAAAACAATCTTCCCCAATTCAGCCTCTTTGAGGCATTAACAGTAAATCGTATAAATTTATCTGAATTGGTTTGCCTATCTTTGGAATATCCCAGTATTACTATGCTCGGTATTTCAAAACCACTATCACTGATAATTTCATTAAAATATGTATCATCAAAATATCCAATCCAGCATGTTGAAATACCAATTTCAGTAGCTTTTAATACGACCTTTTCCATCAGGTATCCATAATTTACTCTTGAATCAATTGAAGAACCTGATGTTCCAAGCAAATAGGTGTTGTGTTCCTGAATCATACCATTGTTAAGCTTCATTTTATTATAAACATCTTTTTTTTCAATGATGCTTAGTTCTATAACCTCATCTCCTATGGGCTTCTTATTTTTACTGATGTAATCTTCAAGGATTTGTTTATCTGCAGGACTCAGAAAGAGCTGATTAAATGTCCTGCATGATTTCCGTTTCTTAATGATCTCAATAATGTTCATTGTATGTCTTTTCTTCTTTGTCAATTGCCCATAAATCATTGTTGATAAAAACCCAATCAGTTGCACGGGAACAGACAAAAATTTCTGAGACCTCTATTCGCCATTCCGTTTGCAGGTGGCTGTACTTTATTTGTTTTGTATCCTTTTACACAAAAGTATTATAATTAAGCGATTTTATTTCGAAAACATATTGGGTTATAAATTGCGCCCAATATATTTATAAGAGCAATTAAATATATCAATTTATTATCATTTACACCCTCAATAATCAGGGGATTAAGTGAGAATCCGGGTTGCGTTTATACCAATCGGTATTAAACCTGTCTTTTTATAATTGTGATTCAACTTGCTTAGCCGGTTTTACCGGGCGATTTTTCTCGATAAGAGACCAGAAATAAACCATCAGTGAGGCGGTAAAAATGCACCAGATAGTGAAAATTGCTGATGGTATGGCTACTTCCTTGTTGAAATGATTCAGTGCAAGGATAACACCCAGACCCGCATTTTGCATGCCTATTTCTATCGAAAGGGTTTTTTTCCTGATGAAAGAAAACTTTACAGGATAGCCTGCAAGAAATCCAAGGATCATTCCCATGGCATTGTGAAATACTACAGCAAAAATTAGAATGAAGGAAGCATAACCAAGGCTGGTCTTATTGACAGCAACAACATACGAGGTGATTACTACAATAGCAATGACCGAAAGTGTGGAAGGCCATTCTCCAATGGCATGGATAAATTTCGGAAAGAATTTTCTAATTAGGAATCCGCCAAACAGGGGAAATATAACGACCAGGATAATGGTTCTAAACATCGGGAAGAAGCTGATAGGTATTCTGGCCCCTGCCAGAAGCAGAGTGATCAGGGGTGTTAATACCGGACAAAGCAGGGTGGATAATGCAGTCAGGGAAACCGAATAAGCAACATCGCCCTTTGACAGGTATGAGATCACATTGCTGGTCATGGCTCCCGGAGCGGCACCCGTTAAAATCAATCCTACAGTCCATTCGGGCGAAAGCCGGAACAATATGCTCGTTACCAGGGCCAGAAGAGGCATGATGATAAACTGACAGGCTGTACCATAGAAAATCTTCCCGGGCCTACGGAGTATGTTTCGGTAGTTTTCCCCGGTAATTACTAATCCGATACCAAACATAGCCAGTCCGAAGAACAGGTTAATGGTAAGTTTTAGAACAGTAAATAAGGAAGGAATAAAGAAGGCAAGGATTCCGAATCCTGCAACCCAAAATGCAATGCCTTTATTGAAGCCCGAAAGGATCCTGTTCA
>CAZWFM010000135.1:0-5922 GCA_964633185.1 uncultured Bacteroidales bacterium
TTCTTGTATCAATAGAAGACACCATTAAAGGTTTTAATATGATCTTAAACGGTGACGTTGATAAGTACCCTGAAGCGGCATTTCACCTTGTTGGAACCATAGATGATGCTATTGAAAAGGGAGAACGCATACTGACAAAATCCAAGTCCAAAAACTGAAAAACTACCGCATTGTGAAACTGGAAATTATAACGCCTGATAAAACACTTTTTAAAGGAGAAGTTGATTCTTTGAATGTTCCAGGAAAAAAGGGCCCTTTTACAATTTTGCATAACCATGCACCCATAATATCAATTCTTGACAAAGGCCCTGTAAAATTCGTCCCGCATGGTCAGACTCAAGAACTTATTAGCATACAAGGAGGAGTAGTTGAAGTAAAAAGGAATACTATTATTATTCTGGCTGATTTGGAATAGTTTTACAATTTGTCTGTCATAACAAAGTCGACCAATGAGACTGATTATCTCAATACTTATTTCCCCGTTTTTTTTTCATTCAATTCTTGCACAGGAAAAGGTTACTTTCTATTCGAAGGATAGTCTGAAAATTACTGCAGATCTTTATCTTAAAGATTATCGTCTCCCTTTTATATTGCTTTTTCATCAAAGCGGTTCGAGCAGAGGAGAATACAATGAAATAGCTGCACGTTTAATGAAATTGGATTACAATTGCCTGTCTGTTGATCTGCGTTCAGGGAGTAAAATAAACTATGTTATAAACGAAACTGCGCAGCGTGCTGAAAAAGGTAATTTCCCGAATTCTTTTATCGATGCCAGACAAGATATTGAGTCAGCAATCCGGTACGTAAACAAGTACAACTCAAAATCTGTTGTTCTTTTCGGAAGTTCCTATTCTGCTTCGCTTTGCCTGATGATCGCGAAAAACAGGCCTGATGTTAAAGCTGTTATTGCTTTTAGCCCCGGGGAATACTTCCGTCCTAAGTTAATTGTAAAAAATGAAGTTGCCGGAATACATAAGCCTCTGTTTGTTTCATCTTCAGCGATCGAATACGATTATATTGAACAAATGCTGTCCGATATTGATGAACGTTATTTAACACTTTATAAACCAGGAAAAGGAGCTAAAGGAGTTCATGGTGCAAAAGCCCTTTGGAAAGAAAATGAATCATCTGACGAGTGTTGGCTGGAATTGCTTATGTTCTTTAAAAGAATCAGATATTCATAATAAAAATCCAAAGATGCCATTCTTTGAATAGTCAAGATATATGGTGAAATTTCTAATTATTCGTTTCAGTTCCATAGGGGATATAATTCTTACCACACCTGTTATCAGATGTATGAAAACGCAAATTGAAGATGCAGAAATCCATTTTCTTACCAAAGCAAGATATAAAGACATATTGATTACAAATCCTTATATTGATAAATTACATCTACTCCAGTCCAATTACAATTCGCTTATCAGAACTTTAAAGTCTGAAAATTTTGATTATATCATTGATCTTCATAAGAATATACGTTCATTCCGGATAAAATCAGCGCTTAAACGAATCTCCTTTTCATTTCATAAGCTGAATTTCAGGAAATGGTTGCTGGTAAATTTTAAAATTGACAAATTGCCGAAAACCCATATTGTTGACAGATATTTAGACACAACCAATGTTTTTTCTGTTACAAATGATCAACAGGGACTTGACTTTTTTATTCCGAAAGACGATCAGAAAGACTTCAAAAAAACTATTTCCCGATTGCCCGGTTCCTTTGCTATAATTGTAGTTGGAGGCGGACACAACACCAAGCAAATACCCGTGGATAAAATTCAGTATATTATTGATCATCTCGGTTGTCCTGTTGTTCTGTTAGGTGGACCTGAAGACATTGAAAAAGCTGAAATGATCAATTGTTCAGGAAAGAAGGACCTATTCGATTTTGTGGGAAAACTTACAGTGAATCAATCCGCAATGGTGATTAAGAATTGTAGTGTAATACTTACTCCTGATACTGGATTGATGCACATTGCAACTGCTTTTAAAAAATCAATTCTTTCTATTTGGGGAAATACCGTTCCTGAATTTGGAATGTATCCCTATTATCCGGATAAAAACTCAGAATATTTTGAAGTAAATGATCTGAAATGCAGACCATGTTCAAAAATTGGCTTCTCAAAATGTCCGAAAAAGCATTTCAATTGTATGAATAAACAAGATTATCAGAAAATCATAAAAAGGATTCATGCTTTAACTCATAACTAAGATTTTGGAAACTTTTAATAAGACTTTTTCGTAGAATATTTCTACGTTTGTTATTAACCAGTGGATACTGTGGAAACTTTAGTTTAATATTTTTGTATCTTTAGCTAAGAATTTTTTTCTTTATGCAATCTTTCAAAGAATACAGAGTTATTTAAAAAATTCATCATTACTATTAATGGCCGGTTTAAGAGCATTTCTGGGATTATTTCCTGATACAACTGAATTCGAGAACAATCGAATCAAGCTAGAAGAAGAATACAACGCCCTTCTTGAGTTCAAGAATTCCACAGAACTTAAAAAATATTTTCAACTTGAAAAGCATGTCAAATCTGAAGAGTTTGATCATAAAAGAAAAGAAATCCTTTCTCTCAGATTTAAGCAAACAGAGGATTTTTCAAAAGAAAAGAGATATGAAGCACTGACAAAGTCAAAAGATATAAAGCTTTATTATCAAACAAAAAATTCACAGGACCTTGTATCATTCTTTGATATTGAAAGCTCAAAAGAACTTAAAAAATATTATGAGTTTGAGAAATTTATAAACAGCTCAGAATTTGCTAAAGCTAAAAAAGAAGCAAGTCTTCCGGCAAAACAAAAGTTCCAGAAATCTGATCTTTACAAAACTCTCACACAATATAACCAGGCAAAAAGCTCAGCTCAGATAAAAGGGTATTACAAATTCATCAATAGCAGACTATTCAGTGATTTTGAATCTGTTAAAAACACCGGTTTGAATCTCCAGGTTGCTGAATTGGAAAAAGAAATCAACGCTGCAGCTTTCTTAACAAAGAAAGCTTCCATGAAAAAATCTGATTTTAAAACTTCCCCGGAGCAGCAGAAATTAATTCAGTATAATAACCTCAAGAAATCAAAAGCATACAGAAATTATCTGAAAATGGCCAATTCTCCTTACAGGAGATATTATGATGAATTACATCAATCACAAGACATAGATGCTTATGCAGATCTGGCTCACTTCATTTCTTCAGATGATTTTAAAAGACAAAAGAAAGAAATTGAATTAAAAAGTTTTAAAGACACAAAAGAATATGTAAAACTTCAGGATTTCATATCTCTGAAAAATTCGGAACAGATCAAATTTTATTTCAAATTCAAAAACTCAAAGGAATATAGAAACTTCATGAATCTGGATGGCTCTGAACGAATTTCTGATTATGAAAAACTGAAGACTTACATTGAAAGTGATGAATTTGTTAAAAATAAGACATACTATACACAATCTCCGAAAAGCAGATGGGAAAAATCCGAAGAGTATAAACTTTTAAATCAGTATGAATCACTAAAATCTTCAGAAAAAATTGTCTGGTATTTTAAAAACATTGATTCTAAAAAATTTGCCTGGCACAGAATATGGTCCGAAACTTTCATAGATGATTTTGCTTCTGCAAAACTTGACACAAAAAAATGGATAACCCGTTATTATTGGGGAGATAAAATACTCAAAGACAGTTATTCCCTGAGTCAGGATAAGCATTTCGTAACGGACGGGGAAAATATAGAAATTCATAATTCAAGACTTCAAATTGTTACCAGGAAAGAAGCAGTAAAAGGTAAATCATGGCACCAATCTTTGGGTTTTGTCACACGCGATTTCGGATACACTTCCGGCCTGGTAAATACAGCAAAAAGCTTCAGACAAGTTTATGGTACTTTTGAAGCAAAAATGAGATTTCATCCTTCTTCTGATCTTTTAAATGCTTTCTGGATGGTGTCTCATACTATCATTCCTCATATTGATATTGCCAAAGCATTTAAAAAGGTAATTGTTGGGAATGCATGGGGAAATCCAAAAAACTTAAAAGGCATTAAGCGGTTTTCAAAATCATTTAAACGCTCAAAATTATCCTCCGATTTCTTTATCTATTCTCTTGAGTGGACATCTCATAAAATGATTTGGAAAATCAACGGTCTGGAAGTGGCTTCAACGAGTCAGGGAATCCCTCAGGAACCAATGTATTTAGCTCTTAGCGCAGGACTTCAACGTGAGCTTGATAATGTTCTTCCTGCTAAGTTTGAAATTGACTGGGTACGTTGTTTCCAACATAAAGATCACTAAGCCCGGTAATTAGTTTCTGTATATAAATAGATCAGAATACTCCTGAAAAGATCAGATATTTTTTATCTGAATAATCTTGTAAATCCCCTTTCCTTCCTGTTAGGTATATCCTTAGTCCAAATACATAATCATTTATTAGTTCATCATCGCGAATTATTTCAGTCACATTATCCTTCTTTTCCATAATGATCTTTTTTGATTTCTTTAAACTTACACCTTCCAGATGAATCAAGTGTTAACACTATATTAAATGATTGTAACTATTAAGAAACTTATCAACAAGATATAAACAATTTATCAACATTGTGATGAATGCATTTCGCCCCAGTAATAAAAGCAAGTAAATTTTTTATATTTGTCGACTTAGTAATAGGCCTTTCATAGTGGTTAACAATTCCTTTATGAATCAGAATACCGAAAATCCAAGCTCAGAAATACTATCCCAAAAAGAAATTCGCCGTTATGCCCTGCAAATAAGTGCATCGGCAATAGGCGTTAAAGGACAGGAAAAGATCAAACAATCTAAAGTTTTGGTCGTCGGAGCAGGAGGGAAAGGCACTTCAATCCTTCAAACACTTGCCACTATTGGAATAGGTAAAATAGGTATTAGCGATAATTTTCATGTCGAAGAAAGTGAATTGAGCAGGCAGTACCTATATGGAAATGGTGATCTTGGAAAACAAAAAGCCATAGTATCCAAGCAAAAGCTGATGGAGATCAATCATTTTGTAAATTACGAGCTTCATAATGTTTGCTTATCTGAAACCAATAGTAAATCTATATGTGAGAATTATGACATATTGATTGACGCGACAGATAATTTTGCATCGCGTTATCTGATCAATGATGCCGCTATCGATTCGGGCAAACCTATGATTTTTGGAATGGTGAAAAATAATTTTGGCCTGATCTCGGTATTTAACTATATGGGAGGACCCTCATTACGTTGCCTTTTCCCTGGAAAATCCACTGTTAATTATACTGATAATTCCGAAGGATTTGTTTGTCAGGTTTCGCTCATGGGTATCATAGGATCAATTGTTGCAAATGAAACATTAAAAATTATATTGGGAATGAATACAAAATTAAACGGAAATCTGTTGAAATTTAACGCAAGTGACTACTCTGTCTCATTTGAAAAGATTAAAAAAAATCAGGAAAATTTTAAATAATATCACAATTATAGAAAGCACAATTCTCATTATCAACACATAAAGTTTTTTGCATTTGATTTGTGCAAAACTTTTGTTAGTTATTAAAAATTATTCTCACAGATAATGTTTACTTTAAGGCTTTACTCTGCTTCAGGTAGAAGAATGTTAAAGTCGTTAAAAAATAGACTATTAGCTTGGTTTTTGTTAATTGCTTTTGCAATTGCCAGTATCGTATTTCCCTTAAATTACTTTCATAAGAAAGAAGAAATTGCAATTTGGAATGCAGTAGATGAATTGAACGAATTGCATATCAGTTATATTAAAGATCTTCAAATCACAAGTGAATTTCTTGCCTATGAAATAAATAATCCCCAGTTTTTTATTACAGGGGAAAGTCCTTACTTGAGTGTACATAATGGTATAAGCGATTCTTTGCATTATCTTATTAGTCAGAATATAAATAATCTCGATGCCTTTTCT
>CAZWFM010000136.1:0-5843 GCA_964633185.1 uncultured Bacteroidales bacterium
AATTTGGAGAAAAACCTCCTTGTCTGCTATATACTTCATCTACAAAAGGAGTATTCCTGCGGACTCCCAAATTGTCAGGTAGATTTTCAATTAAATCCATTGTATCAAAAAGCACAATAGGAGCCGGAGATAATTTTAATGCCGGAATTGTATACTCCTTATTTAAGAACAACATTGGCCACAAACAGATGCAGAATCTTACTCTGGATGAGTGGAAAAAGATTATTGAGACTGCTGTTGAATTTGCTTCACATGTTTGTGAAAACTATGATAATTACATCTCCGAAGATTTCGCTGAAAGGTATAGAATAGATAAGTAGCATTCTTAAATTTGCCGACGCATATTCATGAAGCGATATATAACAAATTTAGGCCAACAATCATGCTGCTGTTAATAAGCTTACGGAAGATATTGCAGTGAAGCTGGAGAACACGGGAGTGAGAATTAATTGTCTTGATCCGGGATGGTTAAAAACAGATATGGGAGGGAAAGATGCCTGGTATGAAGTTGAAGATACCCTGCCTGGAGCTCTAGTGCCGGCTATAATCAATGATGATGGTCCGAACGGACAATTCTTTTCTGCCATAGAATTGAAAAGTTCAGATTCGTAACATTTGAAATGTGCTTATATTATCGTAACATAAATTAACTTTATCAATGGAAGCAAGCTTTTATACAAAACTCGATAACAACAAGATAAAATGTTTGCTTTGCCCTCATGAATGCATTATCAAACCCGGAAATTTCGGAATATGTAAAGTACGCAAAAATCAGAATGGTACTTTGCTTCAGGATGTATACGGACTTGTGTCGGCAATGCATTTTGATCCCATTGAAAAAAAACCCTTGTATCATTATCACCCGGGAAAAGAAATTTTTTCACTTGGTTCGCTTGGTTGCAATTTCAAATGCTCATGTTGTCAGAATTATCAAATCTCACAAACAGGGAAAAGTGGTTTTCGCGGATTGACTGAAATGGGACCAACGGAAATATTGAAATATGTCAGATCAAATCCCTTAAATATAGGAGTTGCCTATACCTATAATGAACCTGTTGTATGGTATGAATATATGTTGGATATTGCCAAGGAAATTCGTCAAAATGAATTTCAAAACATTGTTGTATCAAACGGCTATATAAATAGAAAACCTTTGTTACAACTCACTGAATATATCAATGCATTTAATATTGATTTGAAAGGATTTGATGATAAAATTTATCGGACTTTTGCCGGAGGAAGATTGAAAAGCATTCTTGATTCGCTCCAAATCATTAAAGAAAGAGGATGTCACCTTGAAATCACATTTCTGGTTGTTACAGAAATTAATGATGATATGAACCAATTTGATCAGATGGTGAAATGGATAACCCAAAATCTGGGATCGGATGTTCCTTTCCATATTTCAAGATATTATCCAAACTATAAACTCAACACAAAAGCAACGTCTGCTGATTTGCTTTGGAAAATGGCTAAACTTGCCAATGAATCGTTGCATTTTGTCTATGTTGGAAATTTACCGGGAAATGATTATCAGGATACCTATTGTCCTGGTTGCAAGCAGGTAGTCATTCGACGTAATGGATATGCTATTCAGTTAACAAATCTTAGTTCCGATGGCTTGTGTTTGTCTTGCGGGTATAAAATTGCTATATCGTAATCCGGATCATATTTGTTGATAAAAATCGATCTCTTCTAAAACATATTTTATATCTTAACGTAATTATAAATAGAATATCTAAAAAGGCTGGTATTATGGAAGTTTTAGATATCAGAGCAACAAATGATACACCAAAAGTGTTGTTAGATCCTGAAAATGATATTTTTGAAATATCCGGCAGATCTCTTCCTGAAGACGTGGTTAGTTTTTATCAGCCTGTAATAGACTGGTTAGAGGAATACAAAGACTCACCCAACGAGATTACAGAATTTGTTTTTAAATACATCTATTTCAATACAGCTACATCAAAGCTGATACAAGACATTCTGATTAAACTTGAGGAAATCCATGAAGAGGGGAATAAAGTTCAGGTTGTCTGGTTTTATGAGGAAGATGATGAAGATATGCTTGACCTGGGGGAAGAATTCAGTGAGAATGTTGATATACCCTTTGAAATAATCTCTTTCTGACTGTAATTAATGAAAAAAAAGGCACGCATCAAGGGATGCATGCCTTATAATTGTTATTTCATGGCTTCTTCCGATATTGCCATATCGGGCGAAATATGTTTGAAATTTTTTGTGTCTTTCCATTCATTCTCATATTGCTTAAGTCTCTCAGCAATAAAATCTTTAAGTTTTTCATTCGTACTGGCAATCTTTTTTTCCGGAGTTACAACAGGTGCTTTGGACAATATGAGTTCTTTTGCCCTTTCAAATTCTTCCGTGTTATCCTCAGGAACAGGACTTAGCCCTACACGCGCTTTCCATGCCCCCATAATGACATTTACCATTACAATGTAAGTTTTGCCGGCTTCAAGTTCAGCAGTAATAAATTCTTTATTTTCTGATGAAGCCCAAAAAAGCTGTTCCCCGGGATCACATTCATAACGCATATAATTTTTCCCTTTGAAAATGCCGATATACCGGTCATTATCAAAAAACTCAAAAGATATTCCTGCTCCATACACCGTAACACGGGTAAAATACACAACTGCTTTACCTTCGGCAGGAGGTGTGAATCCCTGGGCAAAAACCGTAGAAAAGCCGGTCAATAATGTCAGGCATAGAATTAAATAAAGTCTGGTTTTCATTTTTGTTTGTTTTAAAATTATAAATACTATTTCGATATTATATTAAGAAATCGATAGTATGATTTCTTGTTTTTGTTTAAATATTCCATACACTATAAAAGTAACAAACTTTTTGATATCTCAAACTTTTTGAATAGAATACTCAAAATAGAATTATTGTAATTGATTTACATTCAATAAATTGATTTTATTATTCTAAGGTATTCATTTCTTACAACCATTGTCAAATCGGGATAGGGATTGAATATTAATATCCACGGATGTAACTCGTGCAACGAATAAACAGAAACAAAACAATCCTGAAAGGGTTGAATTTACACTTATTGAATCCTTTCAGGTATAGTGGTGAGAAGTAAATACCCTATTTATTATTTTTCAATGATCATGTGCCGGCACAAAAAGTAGTAATTTTGATGGAAGAATTCGTAATGTTATATTGCAGAAAATGGAAAATAAAAATAATAATTCACAGATAGGGAGAACCTATACATTATCCATCGAGAAAGCAAGTTTAAGAGCCTTTTTGTTGATTTTTCCTATCGCAATTCTATATGCTGTTCCTTTCTACCTGATTTGGGGTAAGAATGTATTCGTAGAATTAAAATTCCGCTCTTTGTTATTTCTCCTGCTCTTTATAGTATTTGGAATTCTTTTGCATGAGCTGTTGCATGGCCTTGTATGGGCTGTTTTTTCAAAGCATGGTTTTCGATCCATCCGCTTTGGAATAAAATGGGAATATTTTACTCCATATTGTCATTGTACTGAATCTCTCAAAGTATGGCATTATGTACTTGGAGGTCTGGCACCTTTGGTCTTTATGGGTATTTTACCTGGTATATGGGCGTTATTTTCAGGCAATGGTTTAATTATGTTCTTTGCAATTTTCTTTTCATGTGCAGCGGGAGGAGACATTCAGGCTATCTGGATGTTGAGAAAATTCAGCAAAAATCAATTGGTTTATGATCATCCTGAGGAACTGGGCTTTATCATTGCGGATAAAAGTAAAAATGAGAAGAATAGAACCCAGAGCTAAAAGGACAGACCAAAAGAGAATATTCCTTTGTAACCCAAACCGCTTTCAAGAAAAAATACAAGATTGCCTTTAAACCTGACACCCGCCTGTGGCTGGCAGGCAGGAACATTAATCCCGATATGTCTCGGGATCACCAGGATTAGTATAAATAAAAACTTAAAGTTCAAATGATTATATCTGATATTCATATCGAACTCAAGTTCATTGTATACAAGTGAATAAATAAAAAATTAAAATTTTCTTGTCGGGCTTTGCAGATTATTTTTTTATTTTTAAATTTACCAAATGGTTAAACTAAATGGTTAAACCAAATGGGTAAGGATAAAAATACCGAAGTACGAATATATGAGGCAGCAAGAAAAGTATTTCTTAAGAAAGGTCTCGCTGGTGCACGTATGCAGGAAATAGCCGATGAGGCAGGAATAAACAAAGCTTTGTTGCATTACTATTTTCGTAACAAAGAAAAACTCTTTGAAGGGATTTTTAATGAAGTCCTGTTGCGACTTTCTGAAGGAGTTCATGGAATATTCGAATCGGAAATGGATGTATTGGGGAAATTTAAAGAGTTAGTAAATATTTATATGGATGTACTTCTTAAAAATCGATACTTACCCTTATTTGTTTTGAATGAGATGAACTATAATCCTGAAAGATTTAGTGAGATTATAAGAGAAAAGATAGCGATTCATCTCAAAAAATTCCTGGTTCAGATACAAAAAGAAATTGATATTGGCTCTATCAGGGCCTGTAATCCTGTTCATTTGCTGGTGCATGTGCTGGGTCTGATCATTTTCCCTTTTGTTGCTTATCCTGTAATTAAGAAAATGGGAGGTGATGAACTGATATCTGAGGCAGATGATTTCTTAACGGAGAGGAAACATGAAGTATGTCTTTTTATTGAAAATGCAATAAAACCTTAAAATGATTGGAATGAAAAGGTGCTTGTTTTCTTTTTTAATTTTCACAATGAATTATCTGATGTCGTTGGCACAGTCTGATTCTGTTAGTCTTTTGCAATGCCTGGTTTCTGCACGTTCCCATGCTCTTATAAAGCCCCAGATTGAAACATTGAATCAAATAGCAGGATTGGAAATTTCCGGTAGGAATGCTACAAATTTGCCTGCCTTATCAGCCTATGGGAAAGCATGGTACCAGAGCGACGCAGTAACTGTTTCAATTCCGGGGATAGGTGATTTTCTTGAGGTCGATAAATTTCAATACAATTTCGGGATCGAAGCAAATCAGAAAATTTATGATGGGGGAATTGCGCGAAAAGGGAAAGATCTGGATGCAATATCAAATGAGTCGCAGATCAATCAAATTGAAACGGAATTGTATCAGCTGAACAATCAGGTTGTTGATTTCTTTTTCAAATCCATGCTGCTGGATAAAAATAAAGAGGTCTTGAGATTGAAAGAATCCATTCTGAAGAAACGATTGGATGAACTTGAATCGGCATATGAAAATGGAATGATAAGCCTCAGTGAGTTAGGGAAAATGAAATCAGAATTGTTATCAACATATCAGAAGATCATGGAAATTGAAAAATATCAGTTACAAACTCTCTCTGCATTAGAAATTCTTACCGGTCTCGAAATAGATACAGGCAAAGCACTTTTTGTATCGGATAGTTTAGCACGGTTAACCATAGACTCCAGACCCGAATTTACATATTTTAATGCTGAGCTATTGAAACTGGATAAAATGGCGGGCCTCAATTCCGCTAGAAATTTTCCGAAATTATACGCTTTTGGTCAGACAGGATATAGCTATCCGGGACTCAATTTTTTTGAAAATCAGTCCGATTACTATTACATAATAGGGGCCAGATTGTCATGGACAATTTTCGACTGGAATCAAAATAAAAGAGAAACACAGATCCTCAGGAAGCAAAAAGAAATTATTGGTACCAGGCTTGAAGAATTCAATCAGAAACTGGAGATGTCAGCAAATAGTGAAATCATTGAACAGGAAAAACTCTTGCAGCTCATTGCACTGGACAAACAAATCATTGAACAGCGGACTCTTGTGAGTGCAGGAAGTGCAACTGCCCTTGA
>CAZWFM010000137.1:0-5781 GCA_964633185.1 uncultured Bacteroidales bacterium
TTTGTAACACTTAAAATTAACAATTCGGGTATTCCAGGAACTGATGTTTTACTCAGTGACGGGATATTTAGAATATAACGGCTTTCGTCATTTCTATAATTAAAAGTTGTTTCTTTCACAATATTATCATTTTTATCATAGCTGTTAATAGCTAGCAACTTGCCTCGTTCGAGATCATTATTCGTAATGGCGGCAAAATTGCAAAAGTATTCATTACCCTGCGGTCTATCAATCCAGGTCCCTGGAATTCCCATTGACAACCATGAAACCAAGTTACATCCATCAGCAACTATATCAGGATTAGATTCAAAATCTGTATATTTATAAATATTGTAACCATTATCAGGAAGAATCTCAATTACTTCTGAATAACTTACGTGATTACCTTCTGTCGAACTAAAAGGTAAGAAAGAAGCTGAACCCGCCCCTTGTTTCTCTCCTTGTAAATTCGGGAAATCATATTGCCAGTCATACCAATATTTATGAGAACCACCAATTATTCCACTTGATGGACCATTTTTATTGTCAATATAATCTTTAATATATTTGAATTCGGATTTATGGTTCTTCTGTCTAATCGGATCATAAGAGTTTATTGACTTAATTCTTATGCCTCCAGCATTTTGTGGCTCATTTTCAAGTGGCTTAAGAGAAACACTGCCATTTGACAAATCTCCAAAATATACCATTTGTGAACATTCGTTATTTTCAAAATCAAATTCTGTATAAGCTCCGGTCGGATATATAATTCTTCGAATAACTCCTTCCTTATGTACTTCAGGATCTTCCGTAGATTCACGAGTTGCATGATTTTTGCTAGGAATTAAGCTGGCTGGATTTGCATTGTTGAAAAAACCATAGTGATCAATCTGAGTAGTCCGAAAATCAGGTAATTCAATTATCGGATCATCAAAGTATTCAATAATAAATGGTGGTTTTGAACCAGTAATACCCATCTCTTTAACTGAAGCAAGCATTAATCGACGATTTGGATCTTCATAATATTCTAATATAAATCGCTTGTAATAATTATTTGGGTATTCACTTTTTCTATAAATTCGAATTTCTGAAAGCTTTTGTTGGTTTTCTTTATAGTATGGATTATTCTTTAAAATATCTAAATTGGGAAGATCTTGATTAATTTCTGGGGCTGTAATTTTAAGACTATTTGCATCTTCCCTAATAAATTCGACAACTATATTAGTTAATTCTATTGTTTTTAAAAACTTAGATCTGACAATAGTCAGATTTGATTTAGCTGTCATACAAAAATCATCGAAAGTATATCTTAATTCAGGAACTGGTAAAAGGCCAATACCAAGTGACCTCATTGTGGATTCGCTAATAAAATCTGTTATGTTTCCACTTCTTGTATTATCAACTACTAAATGCCAATTCTCATCACTGCAATCTGAATATATATCATACCATAAAAATGATGATTTTTGTGAACAAGAAATATTCGGATTCATGGTAAAATCACCAGTATAGTCCATATAACTATCATACCAGAATTTATATTCCTGTATCTGACAAATATCTACTCTTTCATACTCAAAAGTTATTGAATTGCTTCCATTGGCTGTTTCAATTTTATACAGATTCCACGAATTAATTAAATTATAAGCAGGTTTGCCTTTAAACGGATCAGAACATTCACTACCCCAACTATAATCCACAGTAATAAAATTTCCTCCATAATAACTATATTCTATTCCAGAACTGACGTCTTCAAAATTTCCACCAAAAAAGAATTTTGTGCCGTCTGGAGTTGTAATTATTACTTCTGTAATTCCCAAATCATAGCCCGCTCCTCCATTATAACTGCCCCATTCAAAAAATTCCCCATCTTCCCATCTTCGACCAACCTTTATACTGAAATTCATATCAGGAATTGCATGAAACTGCCCATCTGTTCCCCAGAAAAATTTACCACTATATTCACCAAAATTGTAATAAAAAATATCTGGTGATAAATCATCTAATTGATGATCAGTATAGTTTTCACCAAGTATATAATCTAATGGTTCATTAAAAAAAGTATAAGTAGAATGAAATCCAATTAATTCTTTTTCATCAGGTCTACCTTGTACAACTCTTGATACAGTTCCACCAGCAACCAATGCCCAGTTTAATCCAACCCATCCTGGCTGAACATTTGGTTTTATCGCTGAAGCATGATACTTCAATAAAATTGGTAATATGAAATCTTTCTCATTAATAATAAATAACGGAATCTCAATTTTAGGGATTCCATTGTAATAACTTACAGGGTATTGCCCGAAAACACCCAAACTTGCTGCATTTGGAGATGAAACACTTGAGACATTAACTTGACCTTGTAATCGTATATTTATTGAAAACGATACTATTATTACTAACCAAATTTGATAATTCCTTAAATCTATCATTATTCGTTTTTTTCAGTTAATTATATGTTTCAATATATTTAGAATGTTTCTATTACTTATTACATAGATGATAATCTTAAACAATTGATAATATGGTAATTGATCTTTCTTTATACAGCAAAAAGACAGTACAAATAAATTTGGATTTTAACATATCCTCAATTGTTAATATTTAGATCTACTTTATTGCCTTTAATACTTTTAAGTTTCTCATTTTCATATCTAAGCAACTCCTGTTTCTTCTCCAACTCAATCACATACAATGTCAACTCCTCAATCTTCCTGAGCAACAGATCGTCCATCTCCCCAACGCTGTAGCCGTTTTCTTTGAATTCTTCGGCAGAGGGTACTTCAGGAAGGTGTTTGTTGGTTTTGATAAAGGCATCCAGCTCATGCAAATTCATAAGTTTGTAGTCTGTTTCAAACACATCATCCGAACAGGGAACAGTTTCAACCACATCAATGCGGCTTGCAGTAATTGTACCATTTACTGAAAGTTTTGTTTGAGGATTTTCACAACCAATGCCAACATTGCCGTTTGAACGAATAAACATGCCACTTACCATATCTGGTATAACATTACCAAATCCAAGATACATATAATTCATTGTATAATCAGATCCTTTAATACCAATACCTGCTACCTGCATTTTAGAATTATTAAAATGAATACCTCTATAGTATTCAGTCTGCGAGTATGGGACATTTGCTTGGATTGTTTGTTCAGAATAATTCCATCCACAATTATTTATTTCTCCATTAACATTTAAAACTCCTCCAATACTGACATCACCATCATAAGTAATTCCTCCTCCCGTGGCAGCATCCCAGTATGAATCGCCACCACCATTACCAGTAAAGGTTGCCGTAACACTTTTATTGTTATTCATTACTAGGGTTGTTGGATTGGTTGAGCCTGACAAATCACCACTCCAACCGATAAATTCATAACCAGATCCTGGAACGGCAGTAAGGGTAACAGCAGTTCCCGAGCTATATGTGCCTCCTGAAGGACTTAACACGATGCTTCCTGAACCTGTAACACTTGTTGAAAGTGAATATTGATCGGGAGGCAGCTCTGTAAATGTGGCTGTTATCGATTTATTCGAGTTCATGGTAACAGTTGCAGGATTTGTACTGCCGGACAGATCCCCGCTCCAACTGCTAAACTGATAACCACTACTCTGGGTTGCTGTTACGGTAACGACCGTACCTGCATCATAAGTCCCTCCGGATGGACTGAGTGTAACGGACCCTGATCCTGTTGTAAAAGTGGATATTGTATATTGGGCATTCCCTCCAAACGGATAACTCAATCCGTTTCCGGAATTGTAAAGTTGGGATACCTCAGATGTTGTAAGTGCTTTGTTCCAGATACCAATTTCATCCAGTATTCCGTCAAACGAATAGTTGTAGTTCAGAATTCCTATTCTGTGTTCAAAGGAATGGTGAAAATTCTTTGCCCAATAACTTGTTATAGATTGTGTTTTTACAACCGAATTATCCAAATAGATCACAAGATCGCCATCCCTGTCGATTGTAACAGCCAAATGATGCCAAGCCCCATTATTTATTGTTGAACTGATATCTGATTCAGGTTTAAAGTCATAGTAACTGGAACCATCACAAAGTCTTACCAATATACCATTCCAGGGTGTACCACCTCTTAAAATTATATCTATTCCTGCAGTTGTACTGGAACCATTTGAAAAAATGGTATATAAATTACTTGAAGAGCTTAGGGTTGCAGTAGTTTTAAACCAACATGAGAACGACCAGTCGGATGTGCCAATATCCAACGAACTGCTATTACCACATAGGATATAGTCCCCGGAACCGTCAAAAGAAACCCCATTTCCAAGTATTCCGGTTTGATTTATTGTTGCATTGGTAACTGTGCCATCATTTGATGAATAACTATCGTTTACTGTCGAACCGCTTGTTTCATCAAGTTTCCAGTAGGCTGCAATTCCACTTGTTAATTGACCATTTGCACCAATAACCGTGACCAATAAAAGTGTAAGAAGGTAAACTAATTTTTTCATTGTATTGTTTCTTTAATGTTTTAAGTGTATTATTTCTTTTGCAATTGTTAATAACTGATAAAGTATAACTTACTCAAGATGATTTGATCATGATCTATCCTATACAATATATCACTTGGATGATTCACCCAAGATTTGCCTAAACCTTCATTCCTCCTGTTGCTATAATTGAAAATATGAATTCCATATCCCTCATCCCCGCCAGTAAAAACCAGCAGACATAAACCTTTCATGAATTTCATTACTGAAATAGAAAATATACAGCAAAACCATCCTGCTGTTCCTGTAACTATGACTTTTAACGGGGTTTTTGCACCCTTTGTACTATGAGAGATCATGCAACGTGTTAGTTAATAACGTATTATCCTACTTTTCCAGGCATCATTTTTTTGCCTGTACAACCTCTAACTTCTTTCCGAAAACATTTCCCAATTGCTTTACCAAATGAAAAATATTTTTCCGTAAAATCAAAATGGTAGAAGTTGCATTTAAATTAATGAATTCATTTTCAATTGATTAATTTCATTATTTGGATTGAGTCTGAATAATGAAAGTTTAGAGTTTCTTGTTGCTGGTTGCTGGTTGCTTGTTGAATTGATGAGTTGATTAGGTGATTAGGTGATGAATTGAGACGATGGGAAGATGATAAAGTGAGAATGTGGGAAGATGGGAAGGTTAGAATTTGGAGTCCGAAGACGGAAGACGGAGTACAGAGTACTGGTTGCTGGTTGCTTGTTGCTGGTTGCTTGTTGAATTGATGAGTTGATTAGGTGATGAGTTGATGAGTTGAGAATGTGGGAAGATGAGACTTGAAACCAGAGACTTGCAACTTTAAACTAATTAATGGGAACGGAACGAAACCATGGCTTGTGTGTAGGTGTTGAGAAGATGATAAAGTGAGAATGTGGGAATATGAGACTTGAGACCAGAGACTTGCAACTTGAGACTATTTTAGGTTTTGGGTTCCTTAATCAAAATGATTTCTGTGAAATCATAAATCCCGCCTTGAAAAAATGCGTTAAGAAAATCAATGAATGAAGCGTTAAAAAAGAAAATCTGTTTGAATAATGCTTTAGCGTTATGAGTTATTTTCTTTTAGCGGAATGAATTGATTTTTAGCAATTTTTTCTTTAGCGGTTGACTTTTTTGCTTTCTTTTTTAGTCAAGTAAAAAAGAAAGTCGTTCCGTTGGGGAACGGAACGAAACAATGGCTTGTGTGTAGGTGTTGAGAAGATGAGAAAGTGAGAATGTGGGAAGATGGGAAGTTGAGACCAGAGGCTTGAGACTATTAGCAGAGTATTAATCCCAGTATGCGAGTTTATCAG
>CAZWFM010000138.1:0-5717 GCA_964633185.1 uncultured Bacteroidales bacterium
TACTGATAAGCATTTTGAAGTATAATAAAATACTGATGTGCTTTTTCTGAATCATTGATATCGGGATGCAATTCTTTTGCAGATTTTCTGAACGCCGATTTGATTTCTTTAACATCAGAACCCGGCTCTACACCCAATATTTTACAGCATACGAAGTACAATGGACTATTTATTTATACCAGTCAACAGCTGTTCAACAGAATAAAGTTAATTGAGATTATTGATTTTTTAAAATAAATACCTGATTTATTGCCTGATAATCCTACAAGTCTCAAGCCCCAAGTCACTGGTTTTTAGAGTTACATCTTAAAATCCAATAATAGTTCCAAGTCTCAACTGTCCTCTGACTAACCGGTGAACTGGGCAACTGGTGAACTGAAGTTTTATAATAGTCTTAAGATTTCAAATCTTAATTAATATCCAATGTTCCTGCCTGCGGCAGGCAGGGCTATGGCTGGCAAAGCGATTCCCTAATTAAACAGCTGCACGATTAATCACAGTTCGACTCCGATGTGACCTGTAAAGTAGGATCAGAAATAATCCAGCAATCTAATGACCTAACAACCCTAAACATAAACAAATAAACAACCGGGCTTGCGAGCTCGACGAAGTCAATTACACAGTTAAACAGTAACCATCAACTTATCAGCTCATCAATAACAATCCACGGATAAATTTATTGTATCGGATAATATACCTGTAACTTCCATTTCGAAGTATCAGGTTCAATTTCGGGATCACTTAAATAAACTTCCCATGGCTCACCCGAGATCTGCAGATTGTGATCTTTTAGGTATTGATCAAGCACAATCCAGGGTTTTTTACTTCCATACCAGCCCCAGTGAGTTATCATTGCTACTTTGCCTCCGGGAAGTTCCAGACAACTGTATTGTTTCCATCCCCAAGTTCTTTTTTCAATCGGAAAGCCACATGCAAATTTAGTTTGTCCATCAGGATCCCGGATATAGTATATCGTAAATGCAGCTCCTGCCGGACTGAGTTCTCTTCTTTCCAGATAACTGGTCAATCGATCAAAAATCTCTCCCATTTTTTCTCCCATATCTTCACGATTGGAAGAATCGATGATCACCATTACAGGTTGAACTTCAAGAGTCAGAATCTCCACATCAGAAACCCTGCTTAAGCGTAATTCCTCACATCTTTTTTTTAGATTTTTTAAACCCTTGTTTATATCTTTTTTAATGCTATTCTTAAACAAGAACATGAAGTACCTTTCCATATATCCCATACCAAGACTCTCAAATCTCCATGTAACACTTATATTTTGTTCTGCTTCTTCGAATTTCCATAGGCTATTTGCGTCTCCCTGATCTCCAAAATCAATATATGTAAGGATAAGTTTATTTGGAATACTTTCTTTTATCGTTTGATTGCCTGAACCTGAATTTTCACTGGTCCAACTGCAATATGCTCCGATACCTGCGGTTTGATCTCCATAATGAAAAACCATTGTAGAATCTGCCTGCAACCAGGGTGACCAGTATTCCCAATTTTTAAAATCATTCACCTGGCCAAAGACAATTTCGGAAAAAGAGCCTATTTTAATGGAGGATTCTATATATGCATTTTTTGGCAGAAAGAGTCCGGCTAACAATACCAGAATTACCAGAACAAGAATAATGTATAGGAGTTTAAGTAAAGTCTTCATGATCAGTTGATTTGGTATTAGGTTCTTTTAATGTGTTTATCAGCTAAATTAGAAAAAATCCAAATAAACTACCATTCACAACCGGACTTTACATGGATCAGGGCCAATATCACTATCCCCGGAAATCCGACGAATATTGGGATGATTCCAGGAGGTCATGATAACACTTCATTTGCTTTGTTGACCTAACAAATTTCAACTCATATCACCCTTGAAATTTAAGTTTAACGAATAAGCAGTTAACTTTTTTGTTTGTATATGTTTTTTCTAATATCGATGTTTGTAATCAAATTAATGGAATAAAACTCTTATGCACCATGCTTACAACAAGGAGACGAACCGATCCCAATCAATCGGGGGAACTCACGACCAAAAGGGAGTAATAAAACATAGCATATCCCGAATTTATTTCGGGAAGGATTTAGCTTCCTCTGCCTGCCATGACTGCAGCAGATAAGCCCACCAAATACGGGTAAACCGGCAAACAGGGCTGAACCCTTTGGGATTCACGATATTAAAAGTCGTAAAACTAAAATATGCTATCATATAGTATTAAAACACAAATGTTTAATCTGATTATACACAATTGAAAGCTTTAGTAATAGACCGCTTTGGTCCTCCGGATATTTTTCAGATTGCAACTGTTCCTGAACCTCATCTGAAAAATAATGAAGTTTTAATTGAGGTAAATACCGGAAGTGTAAATCCTATAGATTATAAGCAAAGGAAAGGAAATCACAAATTTATTCTAGGATCACATTTTCCGATAGTACTTGGATATGACGTTGCCGGAACAGTAATAAAAACAGGCAAAAATGTAAATCAGTTCAACCCGGGCGATTGTGTTTGCGGAGTACTGAATAACAAATATGGCGGCGGATTGAGTGAGTATGCAAAAGGATCCGAAAAATGTTTTGGCAAAATTCCCTCTGATTTTGATCAGTACAATTTTGCTGCCTTACCTCTTACGGGACTTACTGCACTGCAGGCCCTTCGTGATAAAGGAAAACTCAAAAAGAATGAAAAAATTCTTATCCTGGGTGCCGCTGGCGGAGTTGGGCATTATGCCACACAAATAGCATCAATTCTGGAAGCAGATATTACGGTAACTGCAAGTGAAAAACATAAAACCTTCCTGAACCAACTGGCTGAAATCAGCTTCATTGATTATACAAAAACCAACATTCTTGAGATTCGGCAGACTTTTCATGTAATTTTTGACACTGTTGGAAAATACAACTTTATCAAAATGAAACATATGCTTGTGCCGGGAGGCATTTACATCAATATTCTTCCCAGGCCAAAAATACTTATCCATAAGCTGATAAGCTTTTTCACAAGAAGGAAAAAAGTAAAAACACTGTTGATGAAGCACAACAGTGAGGATCTTCAATTGCTTATAAATTGGGTTAACCAGGGGAAATTAAAAATATGCATTGACAAAGCATTTGCAATTGCTGATGTTGGGAATGCACACAAATACATGGAAGAAGGACATACTGAAGGGAAAATACTGATCAAGTACTTATGGCCGGAAGAAGAAAAAGAATAAAATCAAAGAGAAATAAGAGTTCATTGAGCAGATGGATTGTTTATCTGTCTTTGACAGGTCTGGGAGCTTTGCTATTGTTCATATTTAGTATTCAAATTGGATTGTTCGGCTCTGTTCCATCCAAAGAAGAACTCAGTAAAGTTCAGAATTATACTGCATCGGAAGTTTATTCAGCCGATAATGTCCTGTTGGGAAGATATTATGTTGAAAATAGAACCAATACATCAATAGAAGAAGTTCCCGAATTTTTTCTGAATGCTTTGATTGGTACCGAAGATGCCCGCTTTTATAGTCATAAGGGAGTTGACTTACGAAGCACATCACGGGTTCTCTTCAAATCCATTCTGCTTTTTGATAAAAGCTCAGGCGGTGGCAGTACAATTACACAGCAACTTGCTAAAAACTTATACCCCAGGAAGCGTTTAGGTATATTTACTCTGCCAGTCGCGAAAGTCAAAGAAATCATAATTGCCAGGCGACTTGAAAAAGTCTATACGAAAAGTGAAATTCTTCAGCTCTACATTAATACAGTTCCTTTCGGAGAAAATACCTATGGGATAGCTACTGCAGCGCTTGTCTTTTTTGATAAAAAAACATCGAAATTACTGCCCCAGGAATCGGCTATGCTCGTGGGTATGTTGAAAGGCAACACAAGTTATAATCCCAGAAATAATTACGAAGCAGCTTCAATCCGGCGCAATACGGTTTTACTTCAAATGGTGAAGTACAATTACATTTCTCAGGAGGAAGCCGATGTATTGAAGAATACTCCTATTAAAATCTTTTACCATCCACTGCAACACGATGAAGGTCCGGCTCCGTATTTCAGGGAATTTTTAAGACATGAGTTAAAAAAGTGGTCTGAAGATAATCCAAAAGCCGATGGCTCGAAATACAACATCTATACCGATGGATTAAAAATTTATTCCACGATCGATTATCGCTTGCAGTCATATGCAGAACGTGCCGTTGCAAAACATATGACGAGGTTGCAAAAAGATTTTGATGCCCACTGGAAAGGACGCGAACCCTGGAAGAAAAATCCGGAACTTGCGAATAAGGAACTTTATGAGAGCAAAAGTTATCAGCGATTAGTCGCACTAAAACTCGATGAAAATGCAATGCAAAACGTGCTAAATGATCCGGATAACCGAAAAATATTCACCTGGCAAGGTGAAAAAACTGATAGAATATCAATACTCGATTCTGTTCTCCATCATTTTGCCTTATTACAAACAGGCATGATATCGGTTGAAGCTAAGACAGGTTTTGTTAAAGCATGGATTGGAGGCATTAACTATAAATACTTCAAATACGATCACGTTGCTTCGCGCAGACAAGCCGGCTCAACATTTAAACCCATCGTATATGCGGCAGCTTTGGAAAATGGAATTTCTCCCTGCGATTTTTATGCAAACGACAGCATGGTTTATACAGGTTACCAGAACTGGGTACCACGAAATGCAGACAGAGAATATGGAGGCTACTATTCTGTAAAAGGAGCTCTTACTCATTCAATCAATACAGTAAGTACAAAACTGCTGATGGAGGTCGGAATAAAAAATGTTATCAAACTGGCTGAAAAAATGGGAATTGCAGGGGATCTTCCGGAAGTTCCTTCACTTGCTCTGGGTACAGGAGATATATCGCTTCTGGAATTGATCCAGGCTTATTCTGTTTTTGTAAATCAAGGCTATAAAATTTCACCTGTTTACATTCGTAGAATCGAGGACCAGCAAGGAAATGTTTTATTTACCCGGGGACCTGAAATAAGTAATGATTCTATTATTTCCAGGAAGACTGCCGATGAAATTCTTGCTATGCTCTGCAACGTGGTCAATCAGGGAACAGCTATCTCTATACGCACTGCGTATGGTATCACAAGTGATGTTGCAGGAAAAACAGGAACAACACAAAATCAAACAGACGGATGGTTTATTGGAATAACGCCGGATCTCATCACCGGTGTATGGGTGGGAGGTGATAATCCTGTTGTTCGGTTTCGCTCTATAACATACGGTCAAGGATCGTATATGGCTCTCCCAATATTTGCCCGTTATATGCAGTCTGTCTATTCAGACCCCGTTTTTGGAGGAATTCGTGAATCTTCTTTCCACCATACCGAAGGAACCATGAATAGTCTGAATTGTGATGATTTCAGGGAAGAAGAATTTGAAACCTTAATGGATTTTCTTGAAAAAACAGAAGAATCAATTGGTGATTTTGTTCGCAGAATATTTAAAAGGAAAAAAGACAATCAGGAGAGCAGAGATTCTAAAAAAAGAAGAAAGAGAAACTAAGCAAATAAGAATTTACACTTATGAATAAAATCAAAATTGAAGTAAACGAACATGTTTTTGAAGCAGAACTATATGATACTCCCACAGCTCAAAAAATTTTGAATAATCTGCCCTTAGACGGCTATGCAAATGTCTGGGGTGAAGAAATCTATTTTACCATACCTGTTGGTATTTCTGAAGAACCTGATGCCCATGA
>CAZWFM010000139.1:0-5715 GCA_964633185.1 uncultured Bacteroidales bacterium
TTCCAAAACCTTCAAAAACAGACGGGTAAATAAACAAACTCGCCATCTGGTATATTCCAGGCAATTCCAAAACGGATACCTCACGAAGAAAATAAATATGTTTTACAGCGTGTTTATCAATATATTCTTTGACTTTTTTATAGTATTTGGTCTGTTTGCCGACAACTACAAGAGGAATAGTAATTTTCCCGAGATGCAGTGATTTTATAACGGATAGCAGGTTTTTTCTTTCTTCAATTGTCCCGACATACAAAATATATTCATCAGGCAATTTCCACTTTTCTTTAATTTTTTTCTTTTCATCGTCTGCAAGAAAATGTTTAAATACATGATTACAGCCCTGGTAAATCACTTCGACCTTTCTTTCATCAATTTGAAAATACTCCAGAAGATCATTCCTGGTTTGCTGGCTTATAGCTATTATCGTATCAGCGATCTGACAGCTGTAACTGAATTTTTTCTTATAAATGAACCTGTCAATTGCAGGATACCATTGCGGATGCCGCAAAAAAATAAGATCGTGAATAGTGACAATGGATCTGATCCTGCTTTTATGAATATCTTTTGGCAGCTCATTACTCAGACCATGGTACAGGTCAATTTTATCTTTCTCAATTTGATGCCTTAACTGAAAGGTCCGCCAGTAGCTCCGACTCAAACCGGTTTTCGCCTTTTCCGGCGATATTACCTTTCCCTTTTCCTGTTCTGCAAAATAAATACTATTCCTGATTTTTGGAGTATACAGAAAATATTCATTTTCAGGATAGAACTGCAACAGCAACCGGATCAGATCGCGGCTGTAATTTCCTAATCCACTGCGGTTATAAAAAGCCCGTTTGGCATCGTAACCTATTCGCATAGCAATACATTACATTATACCGGCAATTGCAGGTCTTGTAATAATTCCTTACTTAAAACTCCTCTGACTATTTCCCTTACTTCTCCGGTCATCCGAATGTTCCAGTCATTATCAATTTGTATTTTCAGTGTGCCTCCCTGCATGTTCATTGTCAGATCTCCGTCAGTCAATCCCCTTTTAACCAGAACAGAGGAAGCAGCGCAGGATGAGCTGCCCGATGCAAGCGTATATCCGGCCCCTCTCTCCCATATTAATATTTGTGCTTTGTTTCTTGAAAGAACCTTGGCAAACTGAACATTGATCCTGTTGGGAAACAATGTATGATTTTCAATGAGCGGACCATATTTCTTAATCTCCTCTATGTTCAGATCATCTTTTATTATTACACAATGAGGATTGCCAACAGATACACAATTCACTTCAAATTTCTGATCCCCAACCTCCAGTATCTCACCTATAAATTCAGATTTCTGAGAATTCACCGGTATATCGGCGCTTGTAAAAATTGCCTTCCCCATATCCACTGCGATATTATAGGCCTTTCCATCCTTTTCTTCGACAATCTCTGCATATACAATATCTGTAAGTGTCTCCAATGAAAATCGTTTTCTTTTTGTCAAACCATAATCATATAAATATTTGCAGAGTATTCTCAGACCATTACCACTCTTCTCTGCCTCTGACCCATCAGGATTATAAACCCTGAAGCCAAAATCAGCTTTCCCGGAAGGTACTTTCATTACGATTCCGTCCGAACCTATCCCAAAATGAATATTGCAAAGCCTCTTGATTGCATTTGTAGTTAACTGAAATTCAATATTTTCAATATCGAGAACAATATATTCATTCCCTAATCCATGTGATTTCACAAAAAAGTTAGTTTGCATATTTACCAAAATCTTACAAAAATTAAGATCTAAGATGATTTTTTTTTTTCACTCTTAAGTCAAAGTAAAGATAGTTACTGAGACGTATTCAACAATTTTTTTAATACTCTAAATAATTTCTCATCAGATCTTCCAGGTTATCACGCCTCCTGATCAATCTGTATTTCCCATTTGTTTCAATCAATACTTCAGCAGGCCGTAAACGATTGTTATAATTCGAGCTCATTGAGAATCCATAAGCCCCGCTATCCAGAATCCCTATAAGGTCCTTTTCAAATATTTCCGGAAGCTTCCTGTCTTTGGCAAGGATATCACCTGTTTCGCAAATGTTCCCGACAATTCTAACAGTTTCTTCATGATCAGAAGGTTTCCCTTCCTTTCTGTAAATTTCAATATCATGATAAGAATTGTACATTGCCGGACGTACCAGCACATTGAATCCTATATCCGTACCAATATATTTAATACCATAATTCCTTTTCACTGCATTTACCCTGCCAAGTAAAATGCTGCTTTCAGCCGCAATATATCTTCCCGGTTCTATCATAAATTCAATTCTCTTACCATATTCTGCAGTCCAATGGTTAATTAATTTTAATAATTTATTACCAAGATCTGTCAAATCAAGTCTTCTCTCCTTTGCTTGCTTTTTGTAGGGTATCCCAAAACCTCCTCCTAAATCGATAAATTCAAGTTCTTCGAATTCCCGTGCAACTTTAAGTATATTCTCAGTACTTCTTAAATAAGCCTCTCCTGTCAAAAACAGAGACCCTATATGTTGATTAATACCAATAAGTTTCAGGTTGTATTCTTTTAATAACTTTTTTACACGTGGAATAAATTTCATTTCAATACCAAACTTGGTTTTGCTGCCTGCAGTCCTGACTTTTTCATGATGCCCGGCTCCTACCCCAGGATTGAGCCGAAATGCCACTTTACTTCCAGGATTCAGTTTCCCATACATCTCAAGTTGAGAAAGTGAATCAACCGAAATTTTAACTCCGCTTTGAATGGCATATTGAAACTCATCTTCACCCACATTGTTGCAGATATAAAAAATCTCTCCCGGCCGGTATCCTGCTTTCAGGTTGAGAATAATTTCTCCGGGTGACATGGCATCCACCCTCAAGCCTTCATTCCTGATTATTTTTAATAATTCGAGGTTGCTGTTTGCCTTTGGAGAATAGTTCACAACAAACTTATCATATGAAATCAATTCTTTTAAATCGCGACATCGTTCTCTTAAAATATTTTCATTATAGACATAAAGTGGAGTTCCAAATTCTTCAGCTAATGCAACAGGATCAGTATCTCCATAAAAGTGTTTTCCGGTGCTGATAATAGAATAAATATAATTCATTGCTTCAATGAGATAGATATGTTCTTTATATTTGCGGTAAATTAATCTCATGGCGAAGATAAACGAAAACTATGTGAAACTGCAGGCAGGGTATCTTTTTCCTGAAATAGGCCGTAGAGTGCGTGAATTCCAATCAAACAATCAGGATGCAAAAATAATAAAAATGGGCATCGGAGATGTTATCCTTCCTCTTGTACCAAGTGTAATTCAGGCTTTTCATGAAGGAGTTGATGAAATGTCAAAGCAGGAAACCTTTAAAGGTTACGGACCTGAACAGGGTTATGAATTTCTGCGCCACGCGATTTCAATGAACGAATACAAGGATCGGGGTGTCGATATTAGTGAAGATGAAGTATTCATTTCAGACGGGGCCAAATGTGATACCGGTAATATTCTGGAAATATTCGGACAGAATAATGTTATTGCCGTTCAGGATCCCGTATATCCTGTTTATGTCGATACAATTGTAATGGCTGGCAGAACCGGACAAATACAAAAGAACGGATACTATGAAAACCTGGTCTATATGCCTTGTACGGCAGACAATGATTTCATTCCCGAGATCCCCTCTCAAAAAATTGATATCGTATTCCTCTGCTATCCGAATAATCCTACAGGCACAACTGTTACGAAATCTGAATTGAAGAAATGGGTGGATTATGCATTAAAGAACAATACAGTCATTCTTTATGATGCGGCTTATGAAGCTTACATTTCAGAAAAAGAAATTCCACATTCAATATATGAAATTGAAGGAGCAAAAAAAGTTGCAATTGAATTCAGAAGTTATTCCAAAACTGCAGGTTTTACAGGCACACGTTGTGCCTATACTGTAGTACCTAAGACATTGAAAGGTTATGGTTTCGACGGGAAAGAACATTCATTGCATGCACTTTGGTACCGGAGACAATCAACCAAATTTAACCAGGTTTCTTATCCTGTGCAAAAAGCAGCTGCTGCTGTCTATTCCTCTTCCGGAAAAAATGAAATACGGAAAATGATCAGTTACTATATGGGGAATGCACAAATCATGCGGGAAAGGATGTCGAAAATTGGTTTTGATGTTTATGGTGGTTTGAACGCCCCTTATGTATGGGTGAATTCAGGGAAGGGGCTCAACTCATGGGAATTGTTTGACAAGATATTACAAGAAGCTCATGTTGTAGGAACTCCAGGCTCGGGTTTTGGCCCTTCCGGTGAAGGGTATTTCAGGTTTTCTGCTTTTGCTGCACGTGAGAATGTTATTGAAGCCATGGATAGATTGAAAAATCTAAATTTCTGATAACCCTCATCATAAAATTTGATCATGCTGAATTATTCAAATTTATTGCATAAAGGAAAAATTCAACCGTCATGGAATAAACTTGTTCTCACAGTATTATTATTTTGCCAGTCGGGTGTTTTGCTTTTTTCACAGGAATTGCCAATAGGTTATATTTCATACTTTTCAAATGCTTGTGCACACAAAAGCTTTTTGAATTCATGGCATTCCGAGAATGCTGATTACTGGAAAATAATTACACATAAAAATGGTAACACTCTGCGTGTGGTGCCTGCTGATAGCATAGAGAATTCATGGGTTCCGGAAATCAGAGGAATACTCTCAAATATGATATTTGGTGATTTTATTCTTGAATTTGAATTTAAAACCTCATTAAATTCCGGCACAGATTTTTCAGGATTTTATTTTCTTGGACCAGTCAAAACATCACAGAATTATTACACCGTTGCTTTTACATCAGATACTTTAGTATTCTTTTATATAAATGATAGTATGACTTATCGACTAACAAGTATGCATGTTACATTCAATAAAGATAGCTGGAACAAAGTGAGGATTACTCGTGATATTCTTACAAGGCAACTGCAAATTGTTTTAAATAATAATTCAACTGAAAAAATAGTATTTACAGACAGAAATCTGGTTATGGGGTATATAGGATTCGGAACACATTGTGTAGTAAGTGATTTAAAAAATATTCATGTATGGGCCCCAACATCAATAACGGATACAACCTTTACATGGTAAAAAGTTAATAAATTATTTATCCGACACTTTGACTTATTCTGCTTACTATTATACATTTGCAGCATATTAGCCTGGAAAACAATGCCCTCGCGATTGCGTCTTATTGTATTAACTCTATTGCTCCTTTTTATTACCGGTGAACGGATAAGCTCAAATAAAACTATCCATGAAGCTGAAGAAGAAGAAATATACATTCAATTGATATACAACAGGTTTTCAGATAGTGAATTGAATTTTGAAGCCTTCAGACTTGCATACAATGGTTTTTCTAAAATTCAGTCCACCAGGATGTTATTCAATGATTCCCTGTTAACTTTGATTGATTATAGCAAACCTTCAAATGTTGAACGTCTTTTCATTCTGGATATTAAAAATTTGCTGATCGTTGAAAAATCGTTGGTAGCACACGGTAAATATACAGGATTGGTTATTCCAGAATCTTTTTCCAACAAAATTCAATCTCATAAAAGCAGTCTTGGTTTTTTTATAACAGATAATACATATTTTGGAAAACATGGTTATTCACTAAGAATAAATGGTATTGAAAAAGGAATTAATGACAATGCCAAAAAGAGAGCTA
>CAZWFM010000140.1:0-2323 GCA_964633185.1 uncultured Bacteroidales bacterium
AGTTATCTGGTTTGCTTCAAAATTTGAATTGCTGTTTGTAAATGGATTTGGATTATTTTATAACACAGGAGTACTGTTTTATGCTGCCTTGCTTATAGGAGGGCTTATTTATGGGATCTTATATACTCATAAGAGAAATCAGGTTATAGCAAATACTATTATTCTGGTAATCACCGTAATAATTTTAGGATATTCCTCTTTTTCAATGATTGTCATTCGTTCGCTGGCAAATCCCCCTATGAATGAAAATAACCCTTCTACTGTATTTTCATTGATGTATTATCTGAACAGGGAACAATATGGAGACAGACCGTTAATAAAGGGGCAGTATTTTAATGCTCCCCATCCTGAAGTTACAGAAGGGAAAAGAACGTATACTCAGAGAAAAGGGAAATATGTGGTTACCAACCGTAAAACGGTTACCACCTACAATAAGGAATTTACAACAATTTTTCCGCGTATGTACAGTAATAGTCCCGAGCATATTCAGGTGTATCTTGAATGGGCTGGACTTGAAGAGAAAGATCTTTATTATCCCAGGCAAGACGAAAATGGAGCAATTGTAACCAATAGAAACGGAAAGATCGTTTACGACAGGAACAATCCCAGGAAAAAACCAGATTTCGGATCCAATTTGAAATTCTTTTTTACCTATCAGCTGGGTCATATGTATTTCAGGTATTTTATGTGGAATTTTTCAGGACGTCAAAACGATGTGCAAGGCAATGGAGGACCGCTGAATGGCAATTGGATAACAGGGATCAACGCCATAGATAAAAACATTATCGGATCAGCCCAAAACATGCCTGATGAAATAAAAAATCATCCGGCACGGAATAAATATTATCTTTTACCACTGATACTTGGACTGGTCGGATTGTTTTATCATCTGAATAAACACAAAAGAGATTTTTCCATTGTAACCATGTTATTTGTTCTAACAGGTATTGCAATTGTTGTGTACCTTAACCAAACACCAAATCAGCCAAGGGAGAGAGATTATGCATATGCAGGATCGTTTTATGCTTTTGCCATCTGGATTGGTTTAGGTGTTCTGGGAATTATTGATTTGATTGGTAAAAAAGCTGAAAATCTCCCGGTATCGGTTATTATTACTCTCATGTGCCTGGTATTTGTTCCCGGCATTATGGCCAGTGAAAACTGGGATGATCATGATCGTTCCGGTCGTTACACTGCCCGTGATATCGCCTATGATTACCTGATTTCTTGTGAGCCAAACAGCATATTGTTCACAGGCGGCGACAATGATACTTTCCCACTTTGGTATGCACAGGAAGTGGAGGGCATACGAACTGATGTGCGGATAGTAAATTTAATGCTTCTTAATATGGATTGGTATATTGATCAGATGAAACATAAAGTATATGAATCTGATCCTCTGCCGCTTACTTTGAAATCGGAGCAATATATAAATGGTACTCGTGATGCTGTTCATGTGTATGAGAGATTTAATCAGGCTTATGATGCTCGTGAAATTGTACAGTTTATTGTAAGTGATTTAAATTCCACCAAATTGGCTGCACGGAACGGCGAATTTCTTGATTACGTTCCGGCGAGGAAATTTTTTCTTCAGGTTGATTCAGCCAAGGTGATTGAAAATGGCACTGTAAAACCTGAAAATGCTTCGAAAATTGTAAAAAAAGTTGAAGGAAGAATAACTGGCAACTTTCTTTCAAAAAGTAATCTTGCAACCCTTGATATTCTGTCAAATAACCATTGGGAAAGACCAGTATATTTTGTAGGAACGAATCAAACTGATGAGCTGGGACTCAGTGATTATACGCAACTTGACGGACTAGCCTACAGACTGGTACCCATTAAAACAGTCACACGGTCAAACTTTGAGAAGGGACGAATTGATACTGAAATTCTATACAATAAATTAATGAATGAGTTTAAGTATGGAAGAATGAATGAAGATGACGTTATCCTGGATCATTTTCATCTTCGGACTTTGTCAGTTATACGGCTAAGATTCAGATTTATGCGTTTGGCAATTGCATTATCTGAGGAAGGTGATTACAAGAGAGCGGAAGAAGTTCTGGATCGTATTATTGAACTTACACCACATGAAAAAATACCATACCACCTTTTTATGCCGGGAATTGCTGAAACTTACTTTAGAATTAACCAATTTGAAAAAGGAACTGCCATTTATAAGAAAATGCTTGATATTTCTGACAGACATTTAACATATTATTCTACTTTCAAACAGAAAGATCAGAATAGAATTATTGATGAGATTACATATCATATCAGAGTGTTAGGCAGCACTATGCAAATTGCTCAGCAATATAATCAA
>CAZWFM010000140.1:2423-5713 GCA_964633185.1 uncultured Bacteroidales bacterium
ATATCATATCAGAGTGTTAGGCAGCACTATGCAAATTGCTCAGCAATATAATCAAACCGAACTTGTAACAGAAGCCGAGCAATTGTTTGAAAAGTATAACAATCAATTTGCTATCTTCTGATATATTCTTGGGATAATTAATAATCGCGAGCTATCATCTTATTTACGAAATCCCTGAGATTTTCTTTTCTGGTTTCAGGAATATCAACTTTTCGAAAATACTTTAGTCCCTCAACAAAGTATTTCTTAATCGTATTTTCAGTTATTTCACCGATCTTCAATTGGTCGTATATATTTTTTACTCCTTGTATCTTTGCAGCCGGATCGAAACTCTTTTTATTAATCCAATGCTTAAGTTCTTTAACCAACCTGCTATCGCTTGAATTTAAAGCACTAATCAGGAGATACGTTTTTTTATTAGAAAGAATATCCAAACCAATATTTTTCCCAAATTTTTCCGGTTGAGCATATACATCCAGGTAATCATCTTGTAGTTGAAATCCTATACCAATATTTAATCCAAAGAGGTACATTTTTTCAATATTATCTTTTTTGGCTCCTCCTGTTATGGCTCCAATAGCAAGTGAGGATGCAATCAGAACAGCAGTTTTTAAACGTATCATGTTAAGATACTCTTCTACAGTAACTGTGTTTTGTTTCTCAAAATTCATATCAAATTGCTGTCCTTCACAAACTTCAAGTGCAGTTTTATTAAAAAATGAAAAAATTTTGGGGAGTAAATAATCTGGTGTTTTTGATATGAGCTGGTATGCCAATATCATCATGGCGTCACCTGATAAAATTGCAATGTTTTTATTCCATTTCACATGCACTGTATCATGGTTTCTCCTTTTAGAGGCATTATCCATTATATCATCATGCAGCAATGTAAAATTGTGAAATATTTCCAGACCAAGTGCCGGATAGATTGCATCTGAAATTTGTTCCGAAAAAAGGGTATGAGCCATCAAAACCATACAGGGTCTGATTCTTTTACCTCCTAAAGATAAAATGTATTGAATCGGTTCGTACAATTCGACTGGCCTCGAATTTACTGATAATTGTGCGATATTTTTTTCTATGAGTGAATATGAGTCTGTATAGTTTAACATAGTCTCTTTTTCAATGAATCAACAAAAGTAAACTAATTAAAAAAAAGACGCATTATTTCGTGAGACTTATATGAATAAACAGGTTTCAGATTTCTCATTTTTATACTAATTTTGCTGCTTAATAACAATATGTCTTTTTCATGGCAAACCGTTCCATAAAAAAATTACTATTCTTTTCTTTTTTTGCATTTTTTGTTTCGAACTTTTTGTATGGTAATGGCTATAACATTAAAGTGAAAATTAACGGCATTCAGGACACTACTCTTATTCTAGGCCATTATTTTAATAAATCGATGTATCCTGACGATACTGCTTATGTCGATTTAAAAGGAAACGCTATATTCAAAGGGAATAGCCCACTTGTTCAGGGAATGTATATTATCTATCTTCCTGATGGGAAATACTTTGACTTGTTGATGGGTGAAAATCAGAATTTTTCAATTGAAACCGATACAAAAAACTTCATTGAGTATGCCAGGATCTCTAATTCCCAGGATAATGAAATTTTTTTTGATTTTCAGCGCTACATGATCACAAAACACGATGAGCTGGATCAACTTCAAAAAACCATTAAGGATTCAAATGATGAAAGTAAGAAAAAGGAAGCAAAAGAAAAGATAAAACTATTGAACGAAGAAAGAAAAGACAAGATTCAACAAATAATTCTTCAAAATTCTGACCTTTTTGTATCAACATTTCTTAAAGCTACATTAGAAATTGAAGTTCCTGATCATCTTGTTAATGTTGATGAAACAACGGATTCTACCTGGAAATATCACTATTATCGAAGCCATTATTTTGATAATTTTGATCCGTCGGATGTTCGATTACTTCAAACTCCTTTGTACGAAGATAAAATCATGTATTACCTTGAAAAGGTAATCCCTCAGATACCTGATAGCATTATTCATGAAGTTGATTTATTAATTGAAAAAACACGGGCAGATTCAACTATATTCAGATTTATACTGATCACTCTGTTTAATCATTATGGAAATAGTAAAATAATGGGAATGGATGCTGTTCAGGTACATATAGCTGATAAGTACTACATTAAGGAAGCATGGTGGAGTGATAAAAAATTTATCAATGATCTGATTGAACGAGTTGAAATATTGAAGCCTTTGATCATTGGAAATACTGCTCCGGACTTTGAACTTCTTGCATTACCCAGGGAACATTTTATTGCAGCTGAAAATGACACAGCACTGAAAAAATATCCGCATGCAGGAAGTTTTTTCAGAATTCATGATGTTAAGGCTGATTTTCTGATCTTGTTCTTTTGGGAACCCAACTGTGGTCATTGCAAAAAGGCTGTACCTAAGCTATATGAAACTTATAAAGATACGCTAAAGGAAATGGGAGTGGAAGTCATAGCGATAAGTACATTGTTTGGTGAAGATGGAAAGGAAAAATGGATCGATTTTGTTAATAAATATCAGCTATACGATTGGATAAATGCATGGTATCCTTATGATTATAAGTTTAAAGTTGCTTATGATGTACGAACCACTCCTCAGATTTATATACTGGATAAAAACAAAAAAATAATTGCAAAACGCATCGGAGTCGAACAGGTAACAGAATTAATTACAGTATACAAAAGACAATTTATGAATACTTCCGGAGAAAACTTAGATGAAATAAATTAAGCATAGATTAAAACTCTGATATTGAAAAATTCTAATAATATCAAACTGGTTCTTGAAGACGGGACTGAATTTCATGGGAAATCATTTGGTTTTGATCAATCCATTTCTGGAGAAGTAGTGTTTAACACCTCTATGACCGGGTATCCGGAGAGTTTAACAGATCCCTCATACAAAGGACAAATTCTCACTTTAACATATCCGTTAATTGGAAATTATGGAGTGCCAGGAGATGAGACGGAAAACATGATGTTTAAATATTATGAATCTTATGCTTTACACATTTCTGGTTTGATTGTTTCAGAATATACTGAAGCTTTCAGTCATTGGAATGCAAAAAAAAGTCTGGGAAGTTGGTTAAAAGAATCTAAAATCCCAGGAATTTGTGGGATAGATACTCGTCAGTTGACTAAAATTCTGAGAGAAAATGGCACCATGCTTGGCAAAATCATATACAACAATCAGGATGTCCCGTTATACGATCCGAACAAAGAAAATCTTGTTGAAAAGGTCAGCATTAAAGAAAAAA
>CAZWFM010000141.1:0-5669 GCA_964633185.1 uncultured Bacteroidales bacterium
TTATATATCAAAGCCATTTGATCGCATTGAAATACTGGCAAAGATTAAAAACAGCACGAATCTGGTTCATTACAGAAATCCTAATAAAAAAGCTCAGCAATATGATTATAACACCGCAAAAAAAATTACTGTTCATGAAGAGCTCTTTGACGCATACGGCAATCTGCACCTGAACTCTACTCCAAAAAGTACTAAAAGTATATTACACAGATCTGTTCCTGTGACAGATAGTGTTCATGCTTTCTCCTTTTTGGAAACTGAAGAACGCTCTTTGTATTTCATGACATCCAATTCCCAAAAAGAAGAAGCTGTGATCATCAACCTCATTTTAAAAGAGTTGTTCCTAAAAAATTGTGGTAAGAACCTTGAATCACCTTCCCTGATGGTGAAGAATATATTGAATGAGATCCAAAACTTGTCTGCCAAGGGAAGTATCCCTGAATTACGCGAATTGATACTATCAATATTGCTTGTTTTATTTGATACAAAGTCAGCACAACTTAAAGCATCGGGTATGAATCAAACTCTTTTTGTACGTTTGGGATCAGATGCGAACAATTTAAAATACCAAGCCTTTCCTCTCGATTTTGATCATGATTCTGAAATTTTAAATCCGAAAAATTCTTTTTTATTTTCATCGAATATTGTTAAATCATACTCTGAACATGAAATAACTTCTTTTCTAAATGAATATTTTTATCCAGAAAAGAACGATAACCTTACTAAAGCAATTGTTAAATTTCAGAATAATCAAGATTATATTATTGTAAACTTAAGCACTTAGCTTTCTGCTTTGAAAATTAGTACTCTTATTTTTTATACCACTTGCCAGTCAATGAACAGGTTACTTATCACATTGATCTGTTTGATTGGTTCCCAAATGTTTGCCTCTGGTCAATTTGAAACATCGAAGGATTCATTATTGTATTCTGGAAGTGATACTTCTCTGATTCCCTTTAATGTATTCGACACTACCTCATTTACTCCTCAGGAGCAGGCTGAACCAGAGATTGAAAAATCGCTGAGATCATATTGGCAAAAAGAGTTTATGAGAATGATCTCGGTCAATAAGCCGGAAAAAGGTCCTGATGTGCAGACAGCAGCAGAATATTATGAAAAATACAGAGGTAAAATAATTAGAAATATAAATATCAAACAGCTGGAGGTATTTGGTCAAACAGTTGCCGATACAACTCAAAAGCCTTCCGGGTGGATTCAAAATTTAGGCAATGAACTACATATTAATACACAAGAGCAAAGCCTGAGAGAAAAACTTTTTATTCAACCAGGTGATTCTTTGAATCCCTTTATTCTTGCTGATAATGAAAGATTGATCCGGAACCTTCCATACATTAAGAATGTAGAGGTATTGGTTACCGAGACAGATAATGATTCTGTTGATTTGTTATTTATTACCAAAGATGTTTTCCCTTTTGGGTTTGGACTGGAAATCTTTGATATTTCTTACGGACAAGCCGGAATCTGGAACCAAAATCTTTTGGGGGTTGGACATGAGTTTTATTATCATCTTTTATGGAATTACAGCAAGTCACAAAATTTCGGACACAGAGCAAAATATCGAATTCAGAATATTGGCAATACTTTTATAACGGTTGATATTGGTTATGAAAACACCTGGAGATTGAAAACCTACAAAGTATATCTGAATCGCAATTTTCTGACACCCGAAATGAAATATGCAGGCGGTTTTGGCTTTGAAAATATTAAGAGCACAATTGACATTGAGCTTAAGGATACCATTTTGTTGAATAGCAACTTAAATTATAATTATATTGATCTTTGGCTGGGACGTTCCATTTTGCTTACTCAGAAATATAGGAGAAAGAAACGTACAAGTCTTGCAGTAACAGGAAGAATCATGAAATATAACTTTCGGGACCGTCCGGCAGAAGTATCTTCAGATTATCTTCATAATTATCATATAAGAACAGTCATTTTAGGAGGTATTGGCATATCCAGCCAGGTTTATCAAAAGTCTTATCTCGTTTACGGTTTCGGAAAATCAGAGGATATCCCTTATGGTTTCCTGGCAACTTTTACTGCCGGACTGGAGAAAAGTGAATATGTTGACAGACCATACCTTGGTTTTTCATATTCATTTGGAGCATTTGGAACTAAATTTGGTTTGCTATATTATAAAATAGAATACGGAACCTTCTTTAATGAAGGAATTGAGCAAGGAACTTTTCATTTTGCGTTTCATAATTTTTCTCCATTGTTCAATAAAGAAGGAAGATACAATTACAGATTATTTACAAAAATCAATTACAAAACAGGCATGAATCGATTCGAGGATGAATTTATTCAATTCGAAAACAATATCAGGGGACTGACAAGTCAACAACTGAAGGGAAGCCAACTCTTCAATATAAGTTTTGAAACAGTTTGCTATTCTCCTCATAATCTTTTGGGATTCAGATTCCTTTATTTTCTATTTATTGATGGCGGACTTATAAATTATAAGAACAAAATACTGATAAATAATCCCGTCTATGCAGGCTTCGGAGCCGGTATAAGAATAAGAAATGAAAACCTTGTCTTCAATACCATTGAGCTTAGATTTTCATTTTACCCTGTTGTACCGGAAAACTCTTCAGCCGAATACATTCGCCTTTCAGGAATTGATTTGCCCAAACCTGAAAGTTTTATTATTCCAAAACCGGAAGTCATAAATTATTAAGTCCTAAAAAAAAAGACTGGTTCAAAGGCGATAAAGCAATTCATGAGAATCAGGTAAGTACAGGTGCTTACCCGCATGAAAAATCGTAATCCTGAATTTTATATAAAATGAAAAGCATTTCCTGTTTGAGAAGTGCTTTTTTTTATTTTTGTACAATGCAAAAAAGTATTTCCATACGTGCAAATGAAATTGAAAATCTAAAGGAAAAGCTTGTTGAATATGCCAAAGAAAATGAACTGGCTTGTATTCTCGACAGCAATATGTCATATTTTCAAGATACCGGAGGCTTTGGATACAAAAAATACGATATAATAGCCGGCTTTTCCAACAAATCTATTCATGAAAACTCTATTTCTGAATTCAAAGAATTGGAAAAAATCAATCCTGAAAATTCAGGTTGGCATTTTGGTTATCTTTCATACGATCTAAAAAATTCCATTGAAAGTTTGCAATCGCGCAACTCAGATCATCTTGATTGGCCTGATATCTTTTTCTTTGCACCCGAAGTATTATTTGTGCAGGCAAATGGAATTTTAACCATTTCTATTCAAAATGAGTGCAATGCACTAACAAGTCTTATTCATCGGTTAAATTCCTATACTATTTCCAGAATCAATCAATATACAATAGATCTGTATCCAAGAATATCAAAAAAAGAATATTTGAGAAATGTCAGGGAGATACAGCAACATATTCAAAGAGGAGATATCTATGAAATCAACTTCTGCCAGGAATTTTATAACCATGCAAAGATAGATCCTTATGCCGTTTACAGGATAATGAATGAGAGATCACCCTCTCCGTTTTCAGCATTTTTTAAATACGATGACAAGTTTTTATTGTCCGTTAGTCCTGAAAGGTTCCTGAAAAAAGAAAATTCATTGATCATATCCCAACCAATGAAGGGGACATCAACAAAAGGTGAAAATATTTCAGAAGACCATATACTTAAAACCCGGTTATTCGATGACATCAAGGAACAAACAGAAAATATCATGATTGTTGACCTTGTCAGGAACGATCTTTCCAGAATTGCAAAAAGAAATACTGTTCATGTAGAAGAACTTTGCGGAATTTACACTTTCCCCCATGTACACCAGATGATTTCGACGATCACGGCTCAATTAAAAACCAACTCTTTCATTGAAATCATAAGAGCAACTTTCCCTATGGGTTCAATGACTGGTGCTCCGAAAATAGAAGCAATGAGACTAATTGATCAATACGAATCAACCAAAAGAGGATTGTATTCCGGAGCTGTAGGGTATATTTCTCCTGAAATGAATTTCGATTTTAATGTAGTAATTAGAAGCCTTCAATACAATTCCAAAAAAGAATATCTTTCCTATATGGCTGGAAGTGCTATTACAGCTTTATCACTTGCAGCAAAAGAATATGAAGAATGTCTGGCGAAAGTATATGGTGTAATCCATACTAACAAAAGAGTTCATTATGCTTGAAAAGTTTCTATCCTATAGTATTGAGAATAAACTTCTTGTTAAGAACCATAAAATCCTGGCTGCAATAAGCGGAGGAATTGATTCAATGGTAATGTTACACCTTCTTTGCAAGGCGAATTATATCCCTGACATTGTACATTGCAATTTCAAACTGCGGAATACTGAATCAGATGAAGATGAAAAATTTGTCGTGAATGAAGCAAAAAAACTGAATGTAAAGATCCATACAAAGAACTTCAATACTGTTGAATTTAGCAGAAAAGAAAACATATCGATTCAAATGGCAGCCAGAGAACTGCGGTACAATTGGTTTGGTAAACTTGCAGAAATATACAATTACAGTGGCATTGCCATTGCTCATAATCGGGATGACCTCGTAGAAACAGTACTGATCAATCTTATGCGTGGTACCGGAATAAAAGGATTGACAGGTATTAAGGCCAGACAGGATATCATTATCAGACCAATGCTGTTTGCTTCAAGAAATGAAATTGAAAATTATGCAAAAAAAGAGAGTATAAAATTCAGAGAAGATTCAAGTAATGAAGATATTAAATACCAAAGAAATCTCATCAGGCATAAAATCATTCCACAATTTGAAAAACTTAATCCATCTTTCAAGGAAACCCTGTTTCAGGAATCTGAGATATTCAGCGCAACATATCGAATTTATAGAAAGGAACTCTCAAAAATCAACAGGGCCATTACACTTCAGGAGGTGCCAACTCATGTAATAAGCATTCCAAAAATACTGTCATTACGCCTAACTCCTGAAACATTATTTGATCTTTTGGAAAAGTATGATTTTTCTTACGCTGTGATCCGGAGCATTTATAATTCATTACATGGTGAATCCGGTAAACTATTCTATTCCAATAATTATGTATTGCTAAAAGACAGGAAAACACTGATCATTGAGAAATTAAATACAAATTATACAAATGATAGTTATGAATTAAACCGAGGTATTCATAAGATTGATCAACCAATCCATCTTAGCTTTGCTGAACATAATGCAGATGCAAACTTTCATATTCCGAGAACAAAAAAACATATTGCCCTCGACATGGATCTGTTAAAATTTCCATTAAAACTCAGAAAGTGGGAAAAGGGAGATTATTTCTATCCTCTGGGAATGAAAAATAAAAAAAAGTTAAGCGACTATTTTACGGATAAAAAGATAAACCGTTTGGATAAAGAAAAGATATGGATATTGGTTTCAGAAAACGATATTGTTTGGCTCGCAGGTCATCAGATTGATGATCGATATAAGATAACTCCCGAGACAACAAATATTCTTTTGATCAACCTAAATGAGTAGATTTGCAGTATAAATTTTAAGGTAAATATGACCGGGAACAATAAAGAAAAGGAAGAGAAAAGATTTATCACTGAAACAAAGGAATCCCTTAATTCAAAAAATGATGATCTCATTCTGGCAAAAATTCATGAATTAAAATCCTCCGGAAGAGTAAGTATACTTCCATTAATTCTTGATTTGCTCAATC
>CAZWFM010000142.1:0-5660 GCA_964633185.1 uncultured Bacteroidales bacterium
GTTTAAACATATTAAAAACAGATTCCTGCTGCAAATCTTATTTTTTGTGATTTTCCTGCTTATTTGTACTTCCGTTTTCCGGATATATAAGAATTCTGATAAGAGATCCGAAGCGGTAATTCATCAAATAATGCTTCTTAAGAAAGACATTCAAAATGCCCAAATATCTGTTGGAAACCTGACTTTTCAGGAGAATGTCTCCTCTAAAAACGGCACGAATGCTGCATTATCATTAACAGAATACCTCGAAATGATTGAAGACAGCATTCATGCTGTTTTTCGAATAAACTCCGTGAAGAAAGCTCTTCATACGAATCCGGTTCATGACAGCCTGATTCTGGCAATTCACAACTACAGAAAATCTGCTGATTATTTGCTGCTTTCCAAGGAAGAATTGAACAACCAGACCTTCGGCAACTCAGACAAACTCACTGCCATGTCTGCTAACCTGCTTACAAAATTTACTCCGGTAATTGATTCTGAACTGTATGCCAATGCAATTCATTTTAAAAATCTGGAAGCTGAGTTTCTGTTTTTTGCTAACGACAGAGCTTACGATGAATTGATTTACCTTATTGACAATCTCTCTTATAACCCTGCGATTCAGGAAATGATCCTTATGGGTTATAATGACTTGACAATTTTGTTTGAAGAATATAAGGCAAAAGCACTCCTCGTTAAACAGGTCCTTGAACGCATTGGTTATATAAATCATAGTAAAGGGCAGATTTATGAGCTTGAAAATGATTTTACTGTTCTATTAAATACCTATAACAGATTTGAGAATCTTGCATTGCAAAAAATACATCATGCCAAGAAAATTTCTTTTATCCTTTATTTCTTTTTTACTCTTTTGTTTAGCCTGGCATACATATGGCTTATCTTGATATTCATGAAACGAATCAGACTTCCTTTAATTCAATCCGTTCAATTTAGCTTTGATGTATCCAAAGGAAAATTAGCGCTTACAGAACTTGATCAAGACGCATCTTTTGAATTTTCATCCCTCAATAAAAACTTAAATAAAATCTATAACGCCGGTAAAGAAAAGAAAATATTCGTTGATAATCTTTTGAAACAAAAATTCGATACAGATCTTTCTTTACAAGGGAAAGGAGATACTTTCGGTAAAACATTGCTTGCACTGAAAGAGAACATGAGAAAATCCCGTGAAGAGCAATTGAATTATTCTGAAGAAAATCAACTGAGACGATATTTGAATGAAGGAATTGCCAAATTTGCTAACATCCTCAGGACAAATAGCAGTGACCTTGATAAACTTTCGGATATTTTCATTCGTGAACTGGTAAAATATCTGGAAGCTATACAAGGAGGTTTGTTTCTAGTAAATGAAAACAATGAAGATGAACTTAACCTGGTTGCTGCTTTTGCATACAGCAGAAAAAAATACATTCAAAAAACGGTTCAAAAAGGAACTGGATTGGTTGGAACCTGTGCCATAGAAAAAAAGAGCATCAATCTTTCAGAAATACCTGAAGATTACATTGAAATTACCTCCGGTCTTGGAGACGCTCTTCCAACAAATTTGCTCCTACTCCCTGTAATGCACGAAGAAGAACTTGTTGGGATCATTGAGATCGCATCTCTTAAAAAGTTTGAATCTCATCAGATAGAGGCCGGAGAAAATATTGCATCAAGCCTTGCTTCAACAATTATTAATACAAAAATCAATACACAAACCTCACAACTCCTGGCAAAATCTCAACAACAAGCTGCAGAAATGACAGAACAAGAAGAAGAAATGCGCCAGAACATGGAAGAATTAAAGGCAACACAAGAAGAATCGGCAAGAAGAGAAGAAGAACTGGAGGGATTTCTGAATGCTATCAATCAGTCATTCTATGTTTTGGAGTATGATACCAGAGGGACAATACTATCTGCAAATCAAAGACTGCTGGATTTTTTAAAACTTCCGTCAGAAAAAGTTACAGGCAAAACACATAATGAACTTTTTGGGAAAGGTACAAAAATTGATACCCTGTTGTTTGCGAATGTTTCATCCGGAAGTACAGTTGAATTATCTGAAAAAGTAACACTAAATAATAAACCGATCGTAATCAATAACACATTTTCTCCCTTAAGATCCAAGGATGGAGATACGGTAAGAATATTAAATATCATGACTGTGAATTTTAAGTAAAAATTTTATGGTTGAGCTTGGTATAGTTGATATAAGAGAAATAATAAGATTGATAAATAACCATTACAATTTCGATTTTTCGAGTTTTTCACTCACTTCATTTAAATATCGATTAGAGCATGTTATTGCAAAAAACAATTTGAATAGTGCTGAAAGCTTGTTCAGAAAACTCACGGATGAACCTGATTTCTTTGATGTTTTTTTACATCAACTATGTGTGCCTTCGTCTGAAATGTTTCGTGATCCATCAGTATGGAGATGGCTACGGGAAAGTTATTTCTCCTTACTGGAAGAAAAGCATCTTATGAATTTTAAAATCTGGCTGCCATATTGTGTCTCAGGTGGTGAATTGTATTCTTTAGCTATATTATTAAAGGAAATCGATTTGCTTAATACTGTTAAAATATTTGCTACATCCTTTAGCAATCAAAGTATTGAGGATATTAAATCAGGAGTTTATCCATTTAAAAAGAATGAAGTATCTATCGAAAATTATAAGCGATTTCAGGGCGATTCTGATTTAAGCTATTACTTTAAACGGGAAAAGTACAATGTTGTCCGTGACACATCTTTGATAAAAAATGTAGAATTTATAAAAGATGATATTAACTTTAATAATGCACCCAAGAACATTAAGCTCATTTTAATGAGAAATGTAGTTATTTATTTCAATCCCTCTCATCAGGAAAAGGTATTAAAAATCATGCATGAGAGTTTATCGGCTTATGGTACACTAATCATTGGACTCAAGGAACAAATTAAAACCAATACAAATGCTCAGGGATTATTTGAAGCAGTTGAATTAAATGAAAGTGTTTATAAAAGAAAGGTTGTATAAGGAATGAATTACAAAGCTGTAATAATAGGAGGATCAGCTGGAAGTTTCCAGATCGTTACCCGAATATTAAATTCGTTAAATTCTTCTTTTCCTTTACCGGTATTATTATGTCTGCACAGATTAAAACATGTTCGTTCGGGTTTTGTTGAAGCACTTTCTCTAAAATCAAATATTCCTATTTATGAACCCTCCGATAAAGATCAGCTCAAGTCAGGATGTGCTTATCTTGCTCCTGCAAATTATCATATGTTTATTGAACTTGCAAATAGAATATCACTATCTGCAGATGAACCTGTAAATCATTCCAGACCGTCAATTGACTTATCATTTATTACTGCTGCAAATGCCTACAGAGAAAAACTTATAGGGATTATTCTTTCCGGAGCAAATCGCGACGGTGCCCTGGGATTAAAAAAAGTTGGGGATAACGGAGGTGTAACAATTGTTCAGGATCCATTGGAAAGTGAAGTGAAAACAATGCCTGAATCAGCCCTGCAACATACAAAGGTCGATTACGTATATTCCTCAGATCAAATTATTAAATTCCTGCTCAAACTTTAGTGTTTATGATATTTAAACAAAATAAAATACTATTTCAAATCTTATTTGCACTGACAATACTTTTTGTTTTGTTAATGGTCATTTCTTTCTGGAATGGTTATATGAAAAATAATGTCTCACCAAAGGTTTGGCCTTTTATCTATCTGTTTTTCGCCCTTGCCTCATTAACTTATTGGTTTCTGCTTCAAAAAAAGGTCGCTGATGATAAACTCATTGAAGATAAAATAAACCGGAAAGTCGAAGAAGAAAGAATTAAGCTTTTGGATGAGCTTAATAAAAACAAAGAAGATAAAGAAATCATTGTAGATAACGCGGAAGAGACTCATGCTCTGGTCAATAAAATTCTTCCCAAAGGCAAGTTTCAGTCTTCTGAAAGTTTTGTAAAAAAATTACTTTCAAATATGGCTCAGGAACTGGAAGTTTGGCAAGGTATATTTTATATTGCTGATGCAAAAAAGAAGAATTTTAGCTATTTATCAGGATACGCAATAACCAGTGAAGAACCAGTCCGCGGCTTTACCTTAGGTGAAAATCTCAATGGTCAGGCTGCACAAACACAGGAATTGATGGTGATCGATGAAATACCGGAAGATTATTTTCATGTGGAATCCGGACTCGGTAAAAGCAAACCTAAAAGTTTATTGCTTATGCCCATAGTTGATAAGAAAAAAACCATAGGCTTGATTGAATTGGCTATTTTTATTGAAGTACAGGAAAAACATAAAAAAATTATCTCTGCTATAAGTAAACCTGTAGCAGAAAAATTAGTACAAATTCAAAAGTTATAAACCCAAGGAATGGCGAACTTTTTAAATTCATATAAAAAGTATTTTGTTAAAGAGATTAATATTATTACTGCCGCTATAGTGATAGGTATAGCAATTCCTGTTATTTCCTGGATCATTGAAATTATTGTTCACAATCTCCCTGTCACTCCTGCATCCATAATTCAGTTACACAGGAATATACCATCACTTATCCTTATTGATATCCTACCATTCATTTTAGTAGCGATCAGCTACCTGATTAAGCATCAGCAACAATTAAGCACTGTAAAATATGATGAACAGCTTGCAGACAGAGACAAAAGAATAGAGAGCATGGCTGAATTTGCCAAGCAAATAGGCGAAGGAAATTACAATACCCAACTTGATATCTCAACGCATAACGATGCTCTCGCTCAGTCACTCCTTGTAATGAGAGAAAATTTGATATCCAATCATAAAAAGGAAACCGAACAAAGCTGGATTGCTGAAGGAAAAGATACAATATCTGAAATACTCAGGACGAATGTTAAAATCGATGAGTTATCAAATAAGGTGATTCAATCGCTTGTCAAATATATTCATGTTGTTCAGGGGGCTCTGTACTTGTACGATGAGAAAAATAAGGCTTTAATAAATTTTGCTACCTATGCTTATAACCGTAAAAAGTACGTAAACCAGGAGTTCAAAATAGGTCATGGCCTGATTGGAGAATGTGCGTATGAAATGGATTATATATACAGGACAGAAATACCGGAAGACTATGCAACCATTACTTCCGGAATTCTTGGTGATCAGAAACCACAAAGCTTGCTCCTGGTTCCCCTGGCAACTGATGAGAAGCTTCAGGGAGTAATAGAATTTGCTTCTACTAAAAAGGAAATTCCTGAACAGACCATCCGGTTGTTAAAAGAATTAGGAGAAATTATTGCCCGCACTATTTTCAACCTGAAAGTAAACCAGCGTACAGAACAATTGCTGACAGAATCGCAGAAGATGACCGCTGAATTGCAGGAGAATGAAGAGCAACTGCGCCAGAATGCTGAGGAAATGAGAGCAACTCAGGAAGAACTGCAAAAATCAAATGAACAACTGGAAGCAAATATTCAAAAAGTTGAGAATGCACAGAAGAGACTGTATTCATTGTTAGAGAATGCCTCTGAAATCATTTCCATATACGATGAAAACATGGTTCTGACATACGAAAGTCCATCGGTTATTAAAATCCTTGGATATACTCCTGAAGAAATGATGGGTGGAAAAGATATGGACCGACTTACTCGCAAAGGCGAAACTGCTATGCGTGCCATGTTTAAACAATTGCTTTCCAATCCTT
>CAZWFM010000143.1:0-5655 GCA_964633185.1 uncultured Bacteroidales bacterium
TGTGCCAATCCAAATCGGGTAAGTCTCATGAGGTGTAGGTGGCCGAAGGGTTACAACTATTTTAAGCTTTAATGAAATCTAGTAAAAACCGGCAGGGGTCAGCTTGGTCCGAAATAGGACGGGATGTGGATGGCCGAATGCATACATTATTTAGACCAAGAACCTCCGGGTGATACAGCTAAAATATTTGCACCCGGGATTATTTCAGTTGAAGGAAGATTTGAGCATTCAGTTACATTTTCACCTGATGGGAATGAATTATTTTTTACGGTAACAACGCCTAGCTGGAATCCTACAATATTACAGATGAAACGGATTAACGAGAACTGGACGGACCCTGATACTGCTTCTTTTGCAGATCAGGATGAAAATACAGAACCATTTTTTTCTGTTGACGGACAGAAACTATATTTTGCATCAAATCGTCCACCGGGTTCTATACCATATAATTTTGATATTTGGGTTTCAGAAAAAGATGATACTACATGGGATGCCCCGGTTCACATTGAGAATGTTAGCTCAAATGCTTCAGATTATCATCCCTCGGTAACAACAGACGGAACGCTATACTTTCTGTCAAATCGAAGTGGCACATTAGGAGAAAGTGATATTTATTCAGCTAAATTTGTGAATGGTCAGTATCAGGTAGCAATAAACCTGGGAAGACCGGTAAATTCATCAAGCGTTGATAATAATCCATATATTTCCCCGGATGAAAGTTTTTTAATTTTCGGTTCCGAAAGGCCCGGGGGGTATGGACAATGTGATATTTACGTAAGTTTTAAAAAACCAGACGGAAAATGGACAAACCCGAAAAATTCAGGCCCAACTGTTAATTCAGCAGCTTATGAAAGCAACGCTGATATTTCTGTTGATGGCAATTATTTATTTTTTACAAAAAGGCAAGGTTCAACAGAAATGGATATTTACTGGATGAACAGCTCAATTATTGATAGTTTGAAAAACTCAAATTTTGTTCCTTATGTAAATACATCAATACCAAATTTAACTGATACAATTGGCAACTCAATTATGTATACAATCCCGGATACAACCTTTTTAGATGATGATAATGAAACCTTAACATTAACTGCCAAACAAAGCAATGGAAATGAATTACCTGATTGGTTAACATTCGACTCTATTTCAAATTCTTTTTCTGGAAATCATAATGAAGTTGGATATATTGATATTAAAGTTACAGCAACAGATACAGAGGGAGCAAATGTTTCAGATGTATTTAGGCTAACTACTATAGATCTTCCGCTTAATGTTGACCAGATCATTGCTGAAGATTTACTGATATTTCCGATACCGGCAAAAAATATACTTTACATCAGAACTCATAGTAATTTTAAAAATAGTATTTACGAACTTGTAGATTTAAATGGTAAAATAATGGAGAAAGCTTATTTCAATAATAATACGATAGATATATCAGGATTCAATAAAGGAATATACATTTTAAGAATAACTACTGAAAATGAGTTAATAAATAAAATGATTGTTATAGAATAGAGTATTAATATATTATTTTTAAGTTTTATACATTAATCTTAATTTTCGCCCAGCACATAACAGCGCATATAAATCATTGCCGGTGTCTAGCATCTTGATAAGTAAATATTTTTTCGTAATTTGTATATCATGATAGGTAAACAAAAAATAAATCGGCAACAATTCATATGCGCAAACCGTTAGGGCACATTATGATAGGGAAAGTGCAAAAAATTATAGTATTAATATTTAATGATAGTTACATTGAAATCAATTGCTTTAGATTTAATTCTTATATAATTATGTTTTTGTTCATTTTCAGCATTTTTTTATTACGTTACATGTTTCCTTAAACACAGATACAGCATAAGGTTTGTATTTCTAACCTTAAATTTGGAATAAATAATTAGTATTATTATTTTATAATTGACCATAAAATCACCATATCATGAAAAAAATTTTAACTTTTAATTTTCTTTTATTTGTAATATCATATTATGCAGCTTCTCAAATAGGAGCAAGATTTGTAAGTGATGCCCAAGGTAAGGTGTATTTAATATCATATTCTGCAGCTTCTCAGGAAGGAGTTATAAGTGATGCCCAAGGTGAGATGTATTTTAAATTTGTTTATAGTACTAAATCTGATTCAAAACAATCTCAGGAATTAGAATTTGTTTACGTCCCGGTATCTGATTCAACAAATTTATTAGGTGCACTAAGTAATTTCAAATACGAAACAGCAAAGCTATTAATTGAAAAGGGTGCTGATGTAAATGTAAAAGATTTTTATAAAAGCACTCCACTTATGTATTCATTATGGTATGATCAACCAGGAATAGCAAAGCTATTGATCGAAAAGGGCGCTGATGTAAACGCAAAAAATATTAATAATAGTACACCATTAATGTATGCATTAATAACTGGCCAAATAAAAATAGCAAAGTTAATTATTGAAAAAGGTGCTGATGTAAATACTTTATTTAATGATTATCAAAAAGTTATGGTATGGAGCGTTAAAGGAAATCTAGAAATGGCAAGCTGTGTAAAAGCAACCTTAATAAAAGAACCAAAAGAAGCTAAAAAAATTTCACCGCTGATATGGGCAATAAAGAGTAACGAAACAGAATTAGTAAAACTATTAATTGAAAAAGGGGTGGATGTAAATGCAAAAGATGATAAAAACAGGACACCATTTTTTTTAGCATTAAAGAATAATGAACCAGAGATAGCAATACTGTTATTTAAAAATATGAACGAAAACGATAATGAATATCGTACATTACTAATGGATGCAGTAAAATTCAATTACCCGGAAATAACAAAGCTGTTAATTGAAAAAGGTGCTAATGTAAACGCAAAAAATGATATGAATCAGACACCACTGATGATTGCATCCATGGAAGGCCGAAAAGAAAATGCATCAATATTGATTGAAAAAGGTGCTGATGTAAATGTTAAGGCTGCTTCAGGTTCCACCGCTTTGACTCTTGCATTGTTTAAAGGTTCTTCAGAAATAGTCAATTTACTGATTGAAAATGATGCTACTGTAAATGCCCAGGCAAATGATGGCATTTACATTCCAGAAGTACTCTGGGCCATAGAAAATTGTGATGCCGAAACTGCAAAGTTACTTATTGAAAGAGGAGCTGATGTGAATGTAAAAGGCCATTTAGACCAGACACCGTTGTTAAAAGCAATCTGGAATAAAGAGATAGAAATAATAAAACTTTTAATTGAAAAAGGAGCTGACGTAAATGCAAAAAATAAATCAAATCAGACACCATTGATATATGCAATAATGCATGATGAACATGATATTGCAAAACTATTGATAGAAAAAGGGAGTAATGTTGATGCAAAAGATGATTATAATTGTACTCCACTTTATCTGACATTAATGAATGGTAAGTTAGAATTAGCCAAGTTACTTATTGAAAAAGGAGCTGATCTAAATTCTAAAGATAATCGAGTAATGCACTATATATGTCAGGATGGATGTTTTGAAATAATGAAACTGGTATTTAGCATGATGGAAAAAGAAAAGCGGAAAGAAAATCTTTATTATGTCGAAAATTGCTCAAAATTAAATAAAGAAGAAAAAAAGTATATTAAAAAGAATTATAAAAAACTGTAAAATAAACAATTAAGCCCTGAGAGACAGCCACCATCAACGCAGGAAAAACTTTTATGTATACTCAAAATACAATGATATTATTATCAATAACCAGGCTTAAGTTCTAGCGAGGGAATAATTCCATAATAATGCAAAAAGGAGCGAATCCGGTTTTTGATCCTGCGGAGTTCTTTGGCTGCTCTCCAACGCATTCGGAAGAGCGATCTGAATTGTTCATGCTTCTGGTTAAAAATATAAATACCCTTAATTTGATTATTTTTCAATGCATTGGATAATCGTCTGCTGTCGACAGGATCTTTTTTATTCATTTTTTCTTTATTGGTGATAGGCAAATCAGCGGCATTGATAACAATATTCTGAATCCCTAAATCTTGCAACTTGCGATGATGATGATAACCACAGAAGCCGCATTCATAAGCGCTAAAATAATTTGCTCCGGGGAAATGAGAAATAAGATAATCATGAAGTGCAACGGAATCAGGAGGTTGAGTGTAGGTACGATGTTCAATTTCATCGACAATAATAGTAACTGCCCAAGATTTCGCATGTATATCCAGGCCAACATAAACATTGTGACCCGAAAAATCTAAAGAATTTTTAATTTTGTTAAGCATAGGTCTTAAGTATTAATAAGTTATTATTTGGAATTATTAATTTACTAATTACCTGGGACCTGTGCTTTTACATATATACTATAAAACATAGCTGGGACATGGATTTGCGAGGTTTAGGTTCATTTACTCAAAGTATTTTGTATCTTGACAAGAAAACGCATTGAAAATGCTACGTTTCATATTGGCAAAACGTTGGGCACAACTTGAGTAATTCGCTAATATGGATATAAAACTACAAATAACTATTGCTTTCTCATTTCTATATGGATTCTTTGAGATTTTCATGAGTGTGAGACACCAACGCAATAGAAGCATAGTTGAATCTGGTGATAGATTGAGTATATGGATTCTTTTTATTTCTATTTCTTTAGGTTATTGGCTTTCTTTTATTATTGCTGGATTAGGAATAGGTAGGATTTATCATTGGGATATATTTTTCATAATTGGATCAATAGTGATAGTATTTGGATTAATTATAAGAGTTAATGCAATAATGACTCTTAAACAACAATTCACTTATACTGTGACAAAAATTGAGGATCATGAGTTAATTGAGAATGGATTATATAAAAGTATTAGACATCCTGGATATTTGGGACAATTGATTATTTTTCTTGGAGTCTCAACTTTATTATCAAATTGGTTATCGATTGTATTTATGATTGTTCCTGTTTTTTTAGGATATTTCTATCGGATAATTGTAGAAGAAAGATTTATGATTAAACAAATGGGACAAAAATATATTGACTACCAAAAGCGAACAAAGAGATTGATCCCAACGATATATTAAAAAATAAGCAGGTGCTAATATAAAGAGCGGTAAAGCAAATAGCTATGTTAGTGATTTGCCAATGTTTAATATATTTGTTAAGTAACAGTCACCGATGACAAGAACACAGCTCCGAAAAACGCTAATTGCCTTACCGCCGAACGTTGGGTATATTACTGAGACGCAACCATGAATAATGAAAATACATCTTGATAATAAAAACAAATTATGAGACAAATCGGACTTTTATTAATTGTAATTATATCCATCTGTATTTATTCTTGTGAAAAATCCAACGAAGAGGATGATAATTATAGCAATGTGAGTGAAATTAACATACCGACAGATTCACCAAGAGGATTAGCCTTTGATGGAGAATATCTTTGGTATAGTGATGATTCATTACAATGTTTAAACAAGATTTCCAATAATGGAAGTATTTTAAAAACCATCCAATTGACTGATTGTAAAATAACAGGTTTTGACTTTTATGACAATTATATTTGGTGTATCAATGATACGACTGTTCAGTATGATACAACAATTTCTCATTATTAATACCACATGATAATTAAGATTTTATAATATATTTTAATAATTTAATAGTATGAAAACAAATCAAGAAATTTTAGTTTTGATTT
>CAZWFM010000144.1:0-5598 GCA_964633185.1 uncultured Bacteroidales bacterium
ATAAAGACAATAATATTCCAATGACTGAAAATACAGTTGTTAACATTGCTTCAGCTACAAAAACATTTACAGCACTTGCAATAATGCAACTTCAGGAAAAAGGATTTCTTGATATAAACCAACCACTTAATAGATACCTGCCTCAGTTTAATCCTTTAACCAGAGGTGATAATTTGGCTGATCTTACCATAAAATCTGTTATCACTCATTCCTCGGGAATCCAGACTGATGTATTGAAAAACAGTGATCTGGGATCGGGAAAATACACCGATGTACTGGGATTTATCAATGAATCCTATTTATTGTACCCTCCGGGTTTGGTTGAATCTTATTCCAATTCAGGCTATAACATTTTAGGGCATCTTATAAAACAGGTAAGTGGGCAGGATTACCCTGAATATATTCATGAAAATATTTTCACACCGCTTGGAATGAGTAATTCGGGCTTTATAATGGATTCAATAAAAAACAGGACCAGGGTATATGCTGGAGGGGAAAGCATAACTGATTATGGATTAAGAGATATTGCATCTGGAGGTATTTACACCAATATCAATGATTTTATTAAATACTCGAGAGAATTAATGCATTCATATAATGGTATTAACTCGTCTTTGATTAATACATCAACAATTCAGAAGATGTTCACTCTTCAAACCGGTAACGTTATAATAGAGTCCAATAAAAAAGGATTGGGATGGTTTATGTTTAAAAATGATTCGGTTTTTGCAGTCACCCACGCAGGCGATGCAGCAACAGGACACGCTGAAATATGCTTAATCCCTGATAAAAATGCAGCAGCAATAATTTTAATAAATTCAGCAGAAGGCGAATCGCTGAAAAGAGACTTCTCCTTTAGTTTCATAAGAAAATTCGGATTGAGTGTACCTGACATAGTTCCACCACCGGTAATAAAAGAAGTGCATAATGAAATTAAACCCATTGATTTGCCGGTAGCAGTTTTAAAGAATCATACAGGGGATTATTCTCAAGGATTTTCATTTATAACGGTTTCTTCAGAACATAGTAACCTGGTAATTGATAAAGATGGCAAACAATATATTTTAAAAGCACTTTCTGAAAATGAATTCGTACCTTATGAAAAAGTGGGGCAGGATTCTCTATCTGTAAAAGATAATGAACGATATTGTTTTATGGATTATGATAATTTTCATATTCTGTTCCATAAAGATGGAAACAACGAATCAAGGTTGGGATACAGGTTAAATACATTTGATCCATCATTAATGGAAAAAAAGCTTGGCAAATATGAACACTTTGGGTACCAGTTATTAGCCGGCGATACAAAATTTAAAGGAGCAGAATTGTCGATAGCCGATGATAGGGTATTGATACTGAAATTAATTGCCTTTGATGGTGAATACCCTTTTCCTTTAAATGTAATCTCCGATGAATATGCTGTTACAAGTGGCTTAGGAGTAGGATTTGGTTTTACCGTTAAATTTACGGAAGATGAAAAACATGACATAATCGATTTTGGAGGAATAACTTTCAGAAAAATAAATAACAACAGCCAATACGATAAATTAAAAAGATAAGACTATGGATTTTTCAAATATAACAAACGGAATTCTTAGGTATATTGACATATGGGAGCAAAAATTGATTGATTTACCAGTTGATACAATTACAAACAAGCGTAATAAACAGAACAGAACTATAAAGCAGATTCTTGGTCATTTGATAGATTCAGCAGCTAACAATCATCAACGAATGATTCGATTGCAATACAATGAGAATCTAAATTTTCCAGATTATCAGCAGGATAATGATTTATGGATAGCTTTGCAAGATTATCAAAATGCTGATTGGAATACAATAATTCAACTATGGAAGTATTATAACCTACACATGATTCAGGTAATCAAATCAGTTGACCAATCAAAACTAAAAAATTCATGGCAAAATTTTGAGGATATAACAGTTACACTTCAACAAATGATTGAGGGATACCTTGGACATATTGATTTGCATTTTGGTGAGATACAAGAATTAATTGACAGGTAAACAGTCAATTAATTGGATTGAAAATTAACTTAGTTTATGAAATAAATCATTTTATGAATATTTATATTTAAGCACGACTCGCCAAGCGCCATATAAGCAATTGCTGGCTGAAGGAAGATAAACGTGGTAAGTAACCCGCAACAACATATTTGTACCTTGACAGTGAAACAATCCCGCAGGCCGCAACAGCTCATATGGCGGGACCGTCAGACTGTCTAAAAACCCCTGTATTAATGTTGAGAAAAAATATTTAGATTATCTTTACTAGTAAGTAATTCTGCTATGTTGACCAAGAATAAGGTAAAAATGACTATTGACAATCTTCCAGATTCATTTACGATAGATGAACTGATTGATCAATTGATTTTCATTGAAAAAGTTGAAGAAGGTATTCAACAATCAGATAATGGGAAAGTTGTCTCAAATGAGGACATCAAAAATATGATTGACAAATGGTCAAGTTAGTTTGGACAGAAGTCTCCAGAGATGACTTAGAAGAAATATTTGATTTTATTGCTCAGGATTCAACTAGATACGCATCAATTACCGTAAATAAAATATATCAGCAAGCTCAACTTATCATTGATAATCCTTCTTTGGGTAGAATCGTATCTGAATTTGATGAGAGAAAACTATAAGAGAATTAATTGTAGGCAATTATAGAATATATCTATGCAAATTAAAGTTATTTATAAATTCACTTATAAAGGGGAAAATCTATATAGATAAAGACCTCACTAACGACATTAATTATCTTTGTAGTGCAGACAATAGAATAATTGAGTAAGATTTTACACCCGTTCAAAGAATAGACTTTCATTGCAGAAAGGAAAAATTGTAAAGAACAATAAAATACGCATTGTTTTGAAAGAACGCAAAAAAGGAATATTATCATGAACACACAAATTAGATCAGGTTTTACGCTTACAAAGACTGCCCTGATTGCGGTCTCTTGCATAATGCTGACTTGTAATAAGGATGACAAGATCAACACTGAGGATGGTGCGGAAATGGAACTTAATTTTCAGTTCGTAAAGAGAGGTGTTGCTTACCAGAATTACAATGTCTATGTTTCATGGATCGAAAATACCGAGGCCAGTTTTATCCAAAATATTACCGTTTGTAAACGGCTGGTCAATAATACGCTGACCGGGAAAGTTCTGCCCTATTGGAAAGTAAATAAATATCCTTCCTCAAAGGTCGAAGCAGACGCCATATCTTCGGCGACGATCCAGGACAAAAGTTTCAAAGTGAATTTTGCCCTTAAAGATTCTTCCATAAAGGAATTCAGCGTGTATTTCGAATTAGACAGATCGAATGAGTATAACGACTGGTTTTCCGATAAACGGGATCAGGGCGCTCCTGATTATGTCCAGGATCAGCCAGCCATATTGTATAGAGCGGATGTAAATCTGAATGATCCCAACGTGAAAATCTATGAATTAGAATTGTACGCATGGACACCAAATGATGAAACGGAAGATATCATAGAAGGCTTGGCAACAGGGACTCCTGTTTTGGAAACCCGATATATTACTTGTAAGAAGAACGGTGAAACATTCGGGGATTGGGATTACGACCATAGGATGGACAGAATGGTAGGATCGATTACCCTAACAATCAAATGAAAAAGACTACTCCATTTAAGAGTATATTACCTTTTGGATCAATAGCACGAACGCACAGTACGGTATAGCCAATGGCGGGGGATTATAGATGCTTTAAGTTTTACGATTCGCTCAATCCTTTATGTCATGAACATGACCGCAATCAAAAACCGCCAAACGTTGGCAGCAAGGCTAAACGACCGCTCAGCCCGACATGGCACAAAACCAATTGCTAGACATTGTAAGCAAATCAAAAATATACAAAATGTTTATAAAGTTGTTAAATCAGCATCTTACTATGGTAAAATAGTTGTCTCGTTTCAATCTATATAATTGTGATAACCACAAACTCTATTTTTAACATATATGGCTTTATTGCAACGAGATATTGGTTATCTTAAAGAATTAATACAACACATTTAAAATACATGAGATCATTATTTTTGAAAAAAGAATATATGAAAATATTGGCGAAATTGATCCTACAAAAAGAAAGAATCGCATTCTTATTAATTTTTGTATTTTCCTCACTATTCTATTTATTCAACATAAATTATAGTGACATCTGGATAGATGAAACCTTTTCCAAAGCATTGGTAGAATATTCATTTAGAGATATGATAGGGCTGCTCAAAAACGACTTTCATCCGCCTTTATACTTTTTCGGATTAAAAGTATTTGTTACAATTTTTGGTTCGAGTACTTTTACTATACGGGCATTTTCGGTTTTAGGTATTCTTTCAATTATGGTTTTAGGATATGTAGTAGGTCAAAGAGTATTTGGAAAATCCGGCGCCCTGTATTTTTGTTTGCTAGTCTTATCTCTGCCTATGCTCGCTTCATATTCGCACGATGCCCGAATGTATACCTGGGGAGCTTTTTCAGTTACCGGTGTTTTTCTCTACGCTACATTATTTATTTCTTCAAATAAAAGAAAAGATCTGATCTTTTTGATGTTCTTTTCATTAGCAGCTGCCTATACACATTATTATGGTTTAATAGCAGCTTTTTGGGCTAATGTTTTTGTTGCTGTATTGCTATTTGCCAAGAAAAATAATAGTTGGCGGATTCATCTTGGATATGCATTTGTTACAGCTTTGTTATATTTTCCATGGTTGTTCGTTTTGTTTTATCATACAAAAAAAGCCCAGGAATTTTTCTGGGTGCCTGCCATAACATGGCAAACTTTTTTTTCCTGCTTTATCCTTCCTTTTACCCAGAAATTCTGGATATCGACATACTCATGGCCTATGATATTTATCGTTTACAGTATAATATTATGGGTAATATATAGAAATTACATTGCTAAAAAAGATAAACAAGGCGTAGTTCTGGGATTATCGTTGTTCATTTTTGGATTTACAGTATTAACCACTACCGTGATTTCACTTTTTTCTCAACCTGTTTTATACCATCGGTATATAATGAATATTGTTATTATGTTATTAGTACCTCCAACCTTATTTTTTATTGCTATTAAAAACAAATGGTTAAAAGGAGTACTTTTAGCGGTACTTCTGATTTGTGGAATTGTCGTTTCTATAAAAGCATCCTACTTTTCATACGGACCATATAAACAATCGATTGAATATTTACATAAAACATATCCTGAAATAAAAAAAATATTTCATGTTTTTGAAGCAAGCGCCGGGCCATTTGTTGAATATAGTAATCCCGATATTAAAAATTATTGGTTTAAGAATGAACAAACAATAGTATTTACTAATATGGATGTTTTTCCTAATTTGTATACCACCGATTTTATTGGTGAAGTCCTTAAAAATGATGAACTATTCTGTGTAACTAGTTTTGAAAATCTGCCTTTTAATGAGAATAACCTGAAGCAAATATTATCCGAATCGCAGGTGTTGAAGGTTGACACTATAGCGGACAATAAAGCAAAGTTTGATGATATAATGGTGGCATATGTACATAAAATGGTGTTATATATACTTAAATATCA
>CAZWFM010000145.1:0-5481 GCA_964633185.1 uncultured Bacteroidales bacterium
TCCTCTGGGAATCTTCAAAAAAATACTGCCTTTCTTCATCAACCAGCGATTCGATCTCTTTTAGAGTCAGAACGAAGTATTTTGATGCTTCATCTGTCAGATTTATTCTTGTAACACCAAAGACCTCTGTATTTATCCAAAGTACGCCAAAAGAATCCTCATATACATTAACAATTCTATTCCCTTTTACAAAGAAAGATCTGACAGAATGATCGTTTTTATTGTATACAAATAATCCCATATTCCCTGTTCCTATAACGAGCAATCCGTTCCTGCTTTCTTTCAATACTGTAATCTCCTGGTTATTCAAAAACCTAAGCTCTTCCGGTACATTAATGAATTGATCTATTGTATAATTAAACGCTATAATGCCCTGATTTTGGGTTCCAAACCATATGAATTCGTTTGTTAATGCTGAAGTAATGAAATTCATCTGGATCTGATAATGTTGAAAACGGAAATTATTCGTATTGTTTTTCCGATAGTCAAGTTTATTCAATCCCTGTTGTGTGCCAATCCAGACATTCCCGGTTGCATCAGATCTGATAAAATGAATTTCGTTATTTGTAATGGAATTTACACCCCTGCTTAAATACTGCGTAACATTATAATTGTTCTGCAGCGAATCGAATTGGAGATGATAAATCCCGGAATTGCTTGTCCCAATCCATACCTCATCTTTTGATTCCTGAAAAAAGCAGGTATAACTACTGTTCTTTTCTTCATCAGATCGAAAATAAAATGGTATGGTGTTGAATTCCTCCCGTGCCGGGTGATACCAGTGAACATAGCCATCATAAGTTACAATCCACAAGAATTTCCTTTCATCTTCCCAAATATTGCTGACGCGATTGTTTGTTAATGTATGATCAATGCCTGGCTGAGCTTTGAAAATTTTAAAGGTATATCCATCGTAACGGTTAAGACCGTCCATCGTCCCTAACCACATAAATCCCTTATGATCACAAAAAATACTCAGTACAGAATTCTGAGAAAGACCATCATAAGAATTCAGATGTTCAAACCGCTCTATTTCGATAGCAAAAACTTGATTAGAAATGAAACAGTTTAACAGAATTGCTGCCACCGCCAGGCAGAATGGAAAAGTTATTCTATTGAATTTGGTATTATTATTCATTAGAATGAATCAAGACATTAAAAAGCGATGGCAAAATAATAATTTAAAAAGTAATTCCATATGATAAAAGAAATGTCTGCATTTTTTTTGATCTTATCTGTGATAGAATTTATACCCAAATATGGTAATATATCACCTTTAAGAATAGATCCTAATTGTATTTTTGTTAGAAACATATAGCAATTATATTCTTTAAATATACGTTTTGTAATGATTTTTTACCTGGAAAGATTGAAGGTTTATCTGTTGATCTCCTTCCTGTTTATAGTATACAATGTATATGCTAGTAAATTCTATGTGTCGCCTGAAGGGAATGACGCAAATCAGGGGACATTTGAGAATCCTTATAAGACAATACCCAGAGCAATTTCGGAATCAGTTGCCGGCGATACAATTTTTATACTGAAAGGTACTTATATAGTTACCCCTACTATACAAATAAGTAGCTCAAAAAGCGGCACTGAAGAACATCCGTTTCATCTGTTTGCTTTTCCGGGGGATACGGTTATCATTGACTTCTATCTACAAGCGTTTGGAGAACGTGGAATAAATCTTAAAGCAAATTATTGGTATATTAAAGGCCTTGCTGTTAAAAATGCAGGTGATAACGGTTTGTACATTGAAGGCGAAAACAATATCATCGAAAATTGTGTTTTTTGCGGGAATGATGATTCCGGCCTGCAGATTAGTGGTGGCGGGGCTTATAACACAATAATCAACTGCGATTCATACAACAACGCTGATCCCGACAATGAAGATGCGGATGGCTTTGCAGCCAAACTTGATATTGGTCCGGGAAATGAATTTCACGGATGCAGAGCATGGAATAATTCAGATGATGGCTGGGATCTCTATGAATCAGACGATTCAGTTGTCATAGCTGATTGCTGGACATTCCGAAATGGGTACCTGCCCAACGAATCTCCCAGCATTGGCAATGGAAATGGTTTTAAGGTGGGAGGTGAATTTATTGCTGCAAATCACTATGTCAGAAATTGTATTTCCTTTGATAATCGCAAATACAACTACCACCAAAACAACAATACAGGTAAAATTACAATCTATAATTCACTGGCATGGAATGGAGAACAACGGAACTACAATTTTTATCTTGAAGAAGCCGGACCGAATTTACTGATCAACAATATTTCCTTTAATGGAAATTCAGGCGACAGATTTACAAACTGCAATATGACCACAAATAGCTGGCAGTCAATTGATGCGGATGAGAGTGATTTTCTTTCACTTGACCGAAAGCTGGCTAAAGATAACCGGCCTTTATCAGGTGATCTTCCTTCAAATATTTTTGCCCGATTGACTGTTGGCAGCAATCTTATTGATGCAGGAACAGACGTAGGTATATCATACACGGGTCTGGCACCGGATCTGGGTCCTATGGAGACAATAAGTGAAAATGCCGTTTATTCTTTAAATCTTCAAATTGAAGGCGAAGGCGGGGTCTGGATATCTCCGCCTGGTGGAATTTATGATGCAGATCAGGAAGTAACTCTTATTGCATGGCATGGGGAAAATTTTAGCTTTGAAGCCTGGTCTGGTGATGTGAATGAAACAAATGATACCACTCTTCTTTTCATGGATACTGACAAATTCATAACTGCAAATTTCTCAGAAGTGGATAATGAAAACAAAGATAGTCTCAGAATTGAAGCTGAAGATATGATCCTGAACGGATTTACTTTTGAAAGAATAAGCAGTGCATCAAAGGGAAAAGTCATAAGAGCAAATTCAGGTTCCTCATTTGATAATGCAACGTATTCTTTCATGGGCAGCGAACATAACTACCGTATAAAGGTTAGGTATCTTGATCAAATTAATGGCGCTTCTGCTTATAGATTTTATGTTAATACTGAGCTGATTTCTATTTGGGAGGGAGATGAGGCAACCGGTAGCATAAATCTGTTTATTGAGAAAGAAATTAAAAACGTTTTGCTGACTCCTGATGATATCATAAAGATAGAAGCAAACCAGATAGGAGGAGAATATGGAAGAGTTGACTGTATTGATCTGGTGAAGAGTGAATATATCCCTGAGTCGTTACTACAGAATGATTTAACAAATAATTCCAATTCTCTTTTTCAGAATTATCCAAATCCGGCTCTAAGTTCAACGCGAATAGACTTCTATCTTTTCAAAGGATCTGATATTGTATTGGAAGTATTCGATATTCAGAATAAGAACAAAACTACCCTGATAAAAACATGGTACTCTGAAGGAATGCATGAATACAACCTGGATTGTAGCACTTTTAAACCTGGCGTATATTACTATCGGTTGATTACAAACGATGGTTTTTATTTGAAAAAATTGATCATTCGTTAAAAGTTGAAGTAGTTTTTAATCAAGATCAATAAACCTATAATACTACAGATAGGAATGATTAAAGCTATCTGGTTGTTTTTGGATCCAATTCGATAATAATGCAATTGATTTAGCTGGTATTCAACTACTTTTTACGCGGAATGGCAAATTATATGATAAAATAACCCCATAAGAATGATAATTTGTCGACCCCCGTTATTTTAATATTGTCATAATATTGATTATTCGTTTTACTTATCTGAAATGGATTTTTTATTTAAAATACAATTCCTGATTATTTTTCTGACCGTAATAAGTTGTCAGTCTGTTAGCACAGCAGGTGATGAAAATCCTGATGAGGACTTATGGTCGGTTAAAATGGCCAATTCGGTAATAAAGAACCATAATACGCTTGTCTATTATAATAGAAAATCCGGAAAAGAAAAATTACAATACGATGTTGCAATGTTGGGTATGGCAATTGACAGACTTGGCTCGGTGGATCAGAAATATTCTGATTACCTTAAAAATTACGTTGACTTCTTTGTTGATTCGACTGGTAACGTTTTGAAATATACTATCGAAGAATATAACCTTGATAAGATCAATTTTGCTAAGAACCTTATTACATTGTACAAAAGAACAGGCGATCAGAAATATATTCTGGCCCTGCAAAAGTTTGTACTCCAGATTGAAAACCAGCCCAGGACGAATTCCGGTGGCTTCTGGCATAAGAAAATATACCCCCGGCAAATGTGGCTGGATGGCGCTTATATGGCCGATCCTTTTATTGCCCAGTATGCCAAAGAATTTAACAAGCCCGAGTGGTTCAACATAGTTACTTCCCATCTGATTCTCATGTATGAAATGACGGTAGATACTGCCACAGGATTGTTATATCATGCATGGGATGAAAGCAAAACACAAACATGGTGCAATTCTCAAACCGGTCAATCAAAAGAATTCTGGGGACGTTCCATTGGATGGTACCTGATGACTATTGTAGATGTTTTGGATTATTTGCCGGAAAACCATCCTGAATACAGCCGAATTACTGAGATACTAAACAGTATTTCGGAAGCATTGATGAACGTCAGGGATCCTGAAAAACATCTTTGGTATCAGGTATTAAACAAGGGTGGACATCCTGACAATTACCTTGAAGCTTCCTGTTCCTGCATGTTTACATATGCTTTTACAAAAGGAACTCAACAGGGATATCTCCCGTCAAAATTCCTTGTCTTTGCAAACGAATCTTTCGATGCAATCTTACGGGAATTCATTATTGAAGATGATAAAAAAATAACAATAACAGATGTTTGCGCAGGATGTGGATTAGGCGGCAATCCTTATCGAGACGGATCATATGAATATTACGTCTCAGAAGATAGAGCCAATAATGATCCGAAAGGTGTTGCAGCTTTTATACTTGCAGCTGTTGAATTAAAACGATAATTCATATAATTAAACTTAAAATCACCCGCTATGAAAAAATTTTACTTTTTATTCATTGTGTTAACAACCCTGGTATTTACTGTTAATGCTCAGAGTTGGATGGTCTATGATGCCTCCGTCTTGCCTTCTGCTACAGGAGGTGGAGGAGATACAATTGATTTTACTAATGTAAGCGATAACTCACCGGGACCCGGAATGATTCAGAAAATTTTAGTGGATCATGAGATCCCGGATAATAAAGTTTTCCAATATTTTCATCCTGATGGAAAAACAACCTTCCGGCACGACTTTAACGGAACTTATATTGATAGTTCTTTTACCATAGTTGCCCGGTTAAAAGGTTGTGGCGATATTATTTCCTTCGATCGGGTTATGGATATTCGCTGGGACAATGGAAATGCCGGTACCCGAAATGAATTGCGTATCTATTATGAAGGAAGGGTAAAACTGGAAAAATCAAGTCTGTCAGTAAATATAGATTTTGATGTAAATGACTGGCATATTTATCGTATCCAGGTTATGGGCGATAGTGCAGCTGTCTTTGTGGATGAAAATACCGAACATCTGAT
>CAZWFM010000146.1:0-5455 GCA_964633185.1 uncultured Bacteroidales bacterium
AATGAAATGCCAACCTTTATGATCGAATGAATAATATGTTTTACCAAAGTATCTTTTATACATACCGTCATGGTAATCGGGATGTGAGGGATCTGCGCCACTCTTGTCATATAACCCATACAAATCATGGTTCCCAATTGTATTGTATACGGGCATTTTTAACTCTTTAATAGTCTGAGCATACAATGAAAACAAAGAATCCGCCCGGCTGTGTTTCGCTTCCAAAGCATCAGCGACCAAATCACCTCCTGTTAAAACAAAATCAACGTCCAGCTTATTGGCCGTGTCAATTGCTTTTTTAAAACCATCTATAGCTCCCTTTCCATACTCAAGATGAATGTCTGTCATAAATAAAAAGCTGAAGTTCTCCGACAGTGATGTCTGGGAAAACAAACAGCAACTGCTTATAATAAAAAATACACCTGCCAGCAAAAGTAATCTTAACTTTTTCATTTGTTTAAAATTTATAATGAATTGAAAATTAATTAATTAATTAACAATTTGAGAACGAATAAAATCCTGCCTTTGCCAGCAAATTGGTGTTTCGTTCTCACATGATATAACATGAACACAAAGTATAAAAATATCAATTTGTAATTACAAATAAGTGAAATCATTTTATTCATTGTCTTATTAAAAAGGTAATAAGTTTTTTTATAAGCCATGAGTTGTTATTTCAGAAGCAATTCATGAGAGGTTTGAGTAAAAAATTATGCATGACTAAGCGTTGCTGATAATTAGTTAGGAGGTTAGCAAAAATGGCCAATTCAATTCGAGTTGGCCTTTTATTTTTTTTAAATTTCAGGAAACATTGCAGAATATTTATTAATTTCCATTTGATAAATCAAGAATTGCAATACGATCAGAATATGAAAATCCAACATCTACTTAGAGTTTTATTAATTCTTTCAATGCTTTTTTCGTGTAAACAGGAATGGAACGAGATTGCTATAAGCTCTCCCGACAGCAAGCTTCAGCTTATTTTTGATCTTAATCATGGGAAACCAACATACAAGCTGAATCTTAACGGAAAACCCATTGTTCTTGAATCACAAATGGGATTCCATCTGCAAGGAGTTCCTTCTCTTGACTCAAACTTTATCCTTCTTGACAAAAAAGTCAGAAGTATCAATGAATCCTGGGAACAAATATGGGGAGAAGAGAAGATCATTGATAATAACTACAACGAAGTCAGTCTTTATTTAAAAGAAAACGGCGGCTCAGAAAGAAATCTTAATATTACATTCCGGCTTTATAACGATGGAATGGGATTTCGCTATGAATTTCCCGAACAGGAGAATCTGAATGAGTTTCAGATTACCGAAGAATTAACAAATTACACCCTGGCAAATGAAGCAGATGTCTGGTGGATCCCTGCTTATCGGCCTGAAAGATATGAATACTTGTATAAAAAATCGAAATTAAGTGAAATTGACACCGCTCATACCCCACTCACGGTGGAAACAAAGGACGGACTATTTCTTAGCTTTCATGAAGCCTCTCTTTATGATTTTCCAAGTTATACGCTGTATGCATCTGACACCAACATTCTGGCCATGGATCTTGTTCCCTGGAGCAATGGAATCAAAGCATACGTGAAAACTCCTTTTGTTACACCCTGGCGAACCATCCAGGTTGTTGAAGAACCAAAGGATCTAATCACGAATTACCTGATATTAAATTTAAATGATACCTGCAAAATTGCAGATACATCCTGGATTGAACCAATAAAATATATTGGCATATGGTGGGGAATGCATATTGATAAGTATACATGGGCCTCAGGAAAAAAGCATGGAGCAACAACAGAAAGAACTAAGCAATACATTGATTTTGCAGCAGAATATGGTTTCGGAGGTGTGCTCGTTGAGGGATGGAATATTGGCTGGGACGGTAACTGGATTAAAAATGGAGAATTGTTCAGTTTCACTCAACCTTATCCCGATTTTGATATTGAGTATCTTGTAAAATATGCTGAAGAAAAAGGAGTAAGTCTGATAGGGCATCATGAAACAAGCGGGCAAATCGACAACTATGAAAAACAGATGGAAGAAGCCTATAAGATGTATGAAAATCTTGGAATTCGATACCTTAAAACAGGATACGTCGGAGCCGGATATTCAGGCGGGAAATTATTCAATGGTGAATGGCACCATGGTCAATATGCTGTAAGACATTTTCAGAGATCAGCAGAACTTGCCGCCAAACATCACATCATGCTCAATATTCATGAACCTATTAAAGACTGTGGTTTACGTCGTACATGGCCAAATCTTATGAGTCGTGAAGGTGCCAGAGGTATGGAGTATAACGCTTGGGATCCTGATGGCGGGAATCCTCCGGACCATATTCCTACACTCGTTTTTACCAGACTGCTGGCAGGGCCAATGGATTATACACCGGGCATATTTGATCTGGATATTCCTATGAAACCTGGTAACCGGGTAAATACAACTCTTGCAAAACAACTTGCTTACTATGTTATTATATATAGTCCTCTTCAAATGGCTGCTGACCTGCTTGAGAATTATGAAGGAAATCCTGCTTTCCGGTTTATCCGTGATGTACCATGTGACTGGGAAAAGACAATTGCCTTGAACGGGAAAATCGGAGATTACGTAACCATAGCCAGGAAAGACCGGAACAGCGAAAACTGGTACCTGGGAAGTATTACGGATGAAGAAGCAAGAAACTTTAAACTTCGGGCTGATTTTCTTGAAGGAAGGACAAAATACCTGATGAATGCATATAATGATGGAGAAGATGCTGACTGGAAAACAAATCCTCTTTCCCTGAAGATAACACAGGATACCATAGAAAGAGCTGATACTCTTTACCTGAACCTGGCCCCGGGAGGCGGTACAGCCATTCAATTTATTCCTATACCAAAAGAATAATAGACCATAAAAGAGAAATTACTGGATGGCAACATGATTGAATTTGCTTTTGGGGCTGAATATGGAATCAATGAAAAACTTGCACTAAGTGCAGAATATCTGTATACCAAATCGGGAACATCAGGTGATTACCAGACTGATTTAAGTTATAATCTACCTTCTAATACTTGTGGTGGTGGCTTTAAATATCGATTGAATCCAATGATTGATATAAATCTTGCCGGTTCATATACCATGTCTAAGGAAGGAAGTGGTGAGAAAGATCACAATTATGCCGGTTCAGGGTATCTTATATCCTTAACGGAAACTTATGACAAAGATGTCTGGATTGTTGCTGTTGGCATTAACATCAACCAGGGAGCCTCCAAGAAATAAAAAGACCAATCAAAAAAACCTGATATTTTCCAATCAGGCTTTTTTGATTTTACTTTTTGGTTTTAAAACTTATATACATTGTCTTCAATCAATTTCTCTGCAATACCTCTGCGTGCTTCTTTTGTATTTACACCTTTTACCCTGGTCAAAATCTCAACAGCATTTGCCAGTTTGTCGGCTTCTTTACCAGATGTCATTGAATAAACAGCATCCAGACCTGCTTTTCTGATTCTGGAAGCCGAATCAAAGATTAACACATCCAAAATATTCCTGTACAAAGTAGCCTCCTTTTTTCCTTTAAGACTTTCCATTTTTTGTACACGCAATGCAGACGATTCTGTAACATATATTTGCATGATAATGACAGCAAGATTGTTCATAATTTCCTGCTCATGTATCAGTCTTTTCTCAAAAATACTGGATGCAGCATGAATCAATAATAAAACCACTTTCTTAAAGTTTTTTGTATACCTCAGCTTTTCCTGTGAGTATTCTTCGCCAGACATTTTACCCTCAGTAATTTCATTGATAGCGGCATACAGTTTTTCAGCTTCACCAAAAAGATCAAAGTCACCTTTCATAGCTCTTTTCATAGCCGTATCAATAACCAGTAAGGTATTGATCTCGTTGGTTCCCTCGAATATTCTGTTGATCCTCGAATCACGATATGCTCTTTCCACAGCCATCTCTGCAGAATATCCCATTCCACCATGAATCTGTACCGCTTCGTCCACTACAAAATCGAGCATTTCTGAACTGTATACTTTAAGAATTGCAGCCTCAACAGCATAATGACTGATTGCATCGATCGTGGCCTTTCCTTTATCACACCCTTCTTCCATATATCCGGACAACAAATCATCGATGTCTTTACTCACTCTGAAATTTGCCGATTCGGCGGCAAAAGTCCTGATAACCTGTTCTGCCAGTTTGTGTTTCATGGTACCAAATGTCGATATTAAGACTCCGAATTGTTTTCTCTCATTTGCATATTGTACCGAATCGTTAATCGTTTTTATTGAAGCTCCCAGTACATTTGCTCCCAGCTTTATCCTGCCCATATGCAATATGCTCAGTGCAATTCTGAAGCCTTCGCCTCTCCGACCAATTAAATTTTCCACAGGGACTTTAACATCGTTGTAAAATATTTGCGCAGTAGACGATCCCTTTATTCCCATTTTATGTTCGTCGGGATTAATAACAACGCCCGGATAACTGCTTTCAACAATAAATGCACTCAACACTCTGTCATTATCAATTTTGGCAAAAACTGTATGAATATCTGCAAAACCAGCATTGGTGATCCACATTTTCTGTCCATTCAGGATATAATGTTTGCCGTCTTCAGAGAGTTTGGCATTGGTTTTACCGGCATTGGCATCGCTTCCTGCTCCTGGTTCCGTTAAACAATAGCATCCAAGGTACTCGCCTGTAGCCAGTTTAGGAACATATTTTTCACGCTGCTCTTCATTTCCGTAATACATAATGGGTAATGTCCCTATTCCACAATGTGCCATAAAAGCCACAGAAAAACAGTATCCGGCACCTATGGTTTCAGCTGCAAGCATTTGTGTTACAAAGGACTGTCCAAATCCGCCATACTCTTCTGACACTGATATTCCCATCAAACCCAGTTCCCCTGATTTTTTTAATATTTCTTTCATCAGTTCTCTGTCCTGTTTCTCCAAATCTTCCATATTGGGATATACTTCTGTTTCAAGAAAATCCTGGCAGGTTTGTTTTATCATCAATTGTTCTTCGTCAAACTCTTCAGGAATAAATATGCTGTCTTTTTCGACTTCTTTAACTAAAAATTCACCACTCTTAAGGTTTTCCATTGTTTTGTTATTATTGAGTTATTATTTGATCTGTATAGTGTTTTGGTTCAGAGATTGAGACATTGAGCGATAAGTTCTGCAATATCGAGATTCCTGATCTCATCTTCCTTGTTTTTGTATTTCAAACCATCGGTCAACATGGTCATGCAAAACGGACACGCTGTTGCAATAATATCAGCACCTGTTTTTAATGCGTCTTCAATACGTTCGATAAATACTTCCTTGTCCCCTTTCTCTGCTTCCTTAAACATTTGAGCCCCTCCGGCACCACAGCACAAAGAGAAACTTCGGTTTCTGGCCATCTCCACTTTGCCCGAAGGAATGTTATCCAGCACATTTCTAGGG
>CAZWFM010000147.1:0-5402 GCA_964633185.1 uncultured Bacteroidales bacterium
CCTTTTGCCTTATGCCTTATATAACAATCGTTAAATTAACAAAATACAGGAATGAATATGTATTCAAAGAAATTATCAATATATTTAGTATGCAAAATCAGGGCAAAACTGCAACTGCTATTGCGATTGTAATTGCCATTAAACTGACAAAAGAATGAGAAAATTATTCACAAGCATATTGATGATCGGCCTGAGTATTTTTTTTCAATCCCTCAACGCCCAGATCAGCCAGGGAGGATTGCCTCCGAGTTTTAAGCAAGCGGACAAATCTGCTCTCAGCACAATAGAATACATGAAAATGCCTTATGTGGATGTTGAAGCTTTGCGAGCCGAAGATGTTTACAACGATCTTATAAAAGACCAGCCGTGGAGATTCGGCAAAGATCTTTATGTGGATTACAATCCCGGCAACTCAGGTACATGGGATGCTCTCGAAGACGGTGGCCGCATCTGGAGACTGGGCATTACCAGCAAGGGAGCATTATCGATCAACCTGACATTCGATAAATACAGGTTGCCTGACGGAGCAAAGCTGTTTATATATACCCCCGACAGATCGCAGGTGATCGGGGCCTTTACCAGTTACAATAACCAGGATGACGGGTATTTTGCCACTACCCTTGTAGAAGGTGAATCCGTAATTATCGAATATCATGAACCACGTGAAGTTGATTTTCCCGGGGAGTTGAATCTATGGCGTGTAGTTCACGGTTACAGGGGATTTGATAAGTTTTTAAAAGCTTTCGGCGCATCAGGATACTGCAATGTAAATGCCGCATGTCCTCAGGGCGATCCTTACAGAAAACAGATACGTTCTGTAGCATTGCTTATTCTGGGAGAATATGCATGTTCAGGGGCATTAATAAACAATACAAATAATGACGGCACTCCACTTCTGCTAACTGCTGCTCATTGTTATAAACCTGGTGAAACTAGTGCCACCACAGCAGTTTTCCGGTTTAACTGGCAAAGTCCAACCTGCTCAAATCCTTCAACTTCTCCTTCTTACAATTCCATGTCCGGAGCCGTTGAAAGAGCAAGGTTTACAACTTCAGATTTCTGGCTGATGGAACTGAATCAAACACCCCCCGAGGAATACAATGTATATTATTCGGGATGGAACAGAACCACTGCATTAAGTATTCCCGGTACAGTGTTTTGTATCCATCATCCTTTAGCGGATATTAAAAAAATCAGCTGGTCAACTTTAGGAGTAAATGCCACTGGTTATTATGGAACTACCGGCCCCCAAACTGATCATTGGCGTGTTGCTTCGTGGAGCGACGGAACAACTACCGAAAAAGGATCTTCAGGATCGCCGTTATACGATCCGAATGGAAGGATCATAGGACAATTGCATGGAGGAGATGCTGCATGCGACAATACCCTCCCCGACTGGTATGGCAATCTTGGCTATTCATGGACCGGCGGAGGAACAAATTCCTCACGTCTCAGCAATTGGCTTGATCCCTCAGGAACAGGAGTGACAACACTTGACGGTTACGATCCCGCAGAACAGCCGACGGCTATTGACGGAAGTATTGAGGATATTCCCGAACCAGGATATATCTATAACGACACGGTTGAAATTACTCCCAGAATTACCATCAGGAATTTGGGGACGGATAATCTGACTGCCGCTACTGTAGGATATATCCTGAATAGTGAAGATCCTGTTGAAATAAGCTGGACAGGGAACCTTGCCCTGAATGAAACGGAGGAAGTTGTCTTTCCTGTCATAAAACCGGACTTCGGCGAACATAGTATCACTGCCGAAATCTTGGTAATCGGTGATGAAAATCCTGAGAATGACAACAAGGTCAAATACTTTACGGTTTTCAACTGCGATAGCATATCCCTGCCTATTGAGGAAGGATTTAACATGGAAGAAGTACCTGGCTGCTGGACCATTCGATACGTTTCAGGAGATATCCCGGAAATTTCGTTTGTCGATGCAGGTGTGATCCCTGCCTGCGAACCCTCCGAAGGAACTCATATGGTGAAGTTCAATTCCTATGAATGTATACAGGGCTCACAGATCAGGCTGACATCGCCCAGATTTTCCACAGTTGACTTTGTTGACCTGATGGTATCATTTGACTGGTATTATGACAATGAATTTCCGGATAGGGAGGACAGGATGATCGTTCAGTATTCTTTGGACAGCCTGACCTGGTATGCAGTTGATTCGGTTATTCGTCCCAATGGTTTTGCTGACGGATGGGAAAGAAAGACTATGGATCTTCCTGCAGAAACAAAAGACCGTGATTCGCTGTTTATCGGCTTGCTTTTCCATTCTGAATACGGCAAAAATTGCTACCTCGACGACCTGGTAATTCATGGTATAGACACAACAAAACCCTATATTGACTTTTATGCCACACCCCGGATTGCTGAAATTGACAGTATAATAACATTCAGTGACTCCTCAAGATACGATACATTCTCAAGCTGGGAATGGGATTTCGGGGAAGGAGCCGTACCTGCAACAGCCACGGGACAGGGGCCACACGATGTATACTTTACGACGGGAGGATTTAAAACCATTAGTTTGCTGGTTGATGGTGCTTATGAAAGAGTGAAAGAAGACTACATAAAAATTTTAAGTGATATGATTGCTCCGAAAGGATTGACAGCAGATATAGTGAATGTCAAGGATGTTCATTTGCGATGGAACCAGGATGCATTTAACGATGATTTTGAATCGGGTGATCTTTCGCTGTGGCATAAAACTATTAAAGGTGACGGAATAGCAGGTGAAATGAATGGAAAAGCATACTGGCACGTCCAGAGTGATTCCACTCAATATATATACGAAGGCAATTATGCAACACTGGCAAATTGGGGATACAATATTAATACATGGATCATTACCAACCAGATCATGATCACAGACCAGACTGTACTCTCTTTTATCTGGCAAAGTAGTTACCACTGGCATGTCGATCCGAATAACAATGGCGACCTGTTTGTAAAAATTTCATTTGACGGAGGCCTGACCTGGGAGGAACCTGTCTGGACCTTCGGGGAAATCGGAGAATGGGAAAACTGGACATGGTACGAAACCACAATTAAGCTTGCCGATTATGCTGATTCTGTTCTGACTATTGCCTTCAACATAGTAGCAGATGATAACGCAGACATTGCCATGGATTATGTGAGTATTTCCAGTAAGGATAAAGCATATAAAATTGGCACTTTCCCTGTTTCGGAACCTATTTGTTCAGACAATCATAGCAAAACACTCAACAATGTCTCTTCTCAAAACATACCTTTCATGAGCAACATAAAATCTGTTTTTTTAGATTATTCCATCTTCAGAGACGATGTGGAAATCGACCAGACAACGGCAACAAACTACATGGATGTTAGTGTTTCCCTGGGAGTGCATACATACTATGTTATAGCCAATTATGACGATCCTCCGGGTGTATCGGATCCTTCGAATGTTGTCCAGGTAGAGATCATTGAAACCGGGATCATCAAACCCGGGAAATTTGAAGATATCCGTTTGTTCCCGAATCCGTCCACCGGTGAACTGAATTTAAAGCTTGATAAAGAATACATACTAACCATCCTGACTATGCAGGGCTCAGTACTGGATGAACATGTTGTGAACGAACACACGGAAAGGATAGACCTGTCGGAACACCCGAAAGGAGTATATCTGCTTCGGTTCAAAGACAAGAATTCGATCTATATGAGGAAGGTTATTCTGTTGTAAGAAGGCAAGTCAGAAGGTACATAGGTTGAGGAGTTGAGAAGATGGGAAGATGAGAGAGTGAGAATATGAGATTTGAGACCAGAGACTATTTTCTGACCACTGTTCACCGATCACGAATTACGAATTCCCTGATATTCTCTGCGATCTTTTCAACGAGTAGTTTCCTCGATTCCATGCTTGTCCAGGCAATATGCGGAGTGATGTAAATCTTTTCTTTGTTTTTGACTGTCATCAAAGGATGATCGGGAGGTATGGGTTCCTCCGTCAGTACATCCACACCTGCCCCTGCTATCCAATCATTGTCTATTGCTTCGGTAAGGGCACTTTCGTTGACAATGCCGCCTCTTGCCACATTGATAAGATAAGCTGAAGATCTCATCAATTTAAGCTGAGAGATTCCCAGCAGGTTTTTGGTTTTTTCATTCAGCGGACAATGTACGGAAACCACATCAGAAGTCCTTAACAAAGTATTCAGATCGAGATGTTCGTATGGATTATTCAGGTTCCTGCCCGATGTGGAATGGTATACCACCTCCGAACCGAAAGCTTCTGCTATCTCCGCTACACGCCTGCCAATGGTTCCGAGACCAACAATTCCGAATCGCTTGTTTTTTAATTCCCAGTATTCTCTTCCATGGTGAGTAAAGATCTGACTTAATGCATATTCTCCTGATTTCACGTAGTGATCGAAATAACTGCTCTTATGCAGCAAATAAAATAACATGGCAAACACCGACTGGGCAACGGATTCGGTGGAATAACCGGCCACATTTTTTACTTCTACACCTTTTTCTTTTGCATAATCCAGATCAACATTGTTCATGCCGGTGGCCGCTATGCATATAAGTTTCAGACCGGGACATGCATCAAGAACATGCCTGTCAATAACCACTTTATTCGTTATTACAATATCAATTCCCTGCAACCTTTCAATGACCAGTTCAGGAGTTGTTAACTCATAGGCAGTAAATTTACCTAATTCTTTAATATCCGGCAGGTTTTCCACATTCCCTAACGTAGAAGCATCAAGAAACGCTATTGTATATGGTTTTGATCCCATAAATCAATTAAAATTCGATCTCTACCTGGTTTTTCAACAGGTCGTCCAATGTTTCACGATGACAAATCAGGTAATCTTTTTTTTCATGTATCAATACTTCTGCAGGACGAAAGCGCGAATTGTAGTTCGAAGCCATGGCAAAACAATAGGCCCCGGCATTATAAAAAGCAAGTATATCACCTTCTGATACTTCGTTTAGTTTGCGATTCCATCCAAATGTATCCGTTTCACATATATAGCCGACAACAGTATAAATTCTTGTGTTGGCATTGGGTTTTGACACATTGACAATATGATGGTAGGCATCATAAAACATAGGCCTGATCAGGTGATTCAGACCCGTATCAAGACCGGCAAAAACAGTGGCAGTAGTTTGTTTTACCACGTTCACGCGGGCAAAGAAATAACCGCTCTCGCTTACCATAAACTTGCCCGGTTCAAACATCAATATCAGATTCTTTCCATATTCTTTACAAAAGTCCTTAAAGCGTTTCACAAGTTTTTTGCCCAGATCGTCAATATCAGTCTGAATATCGTCGGGTTTATAAGGTACCTTGAATCCGCTTCCAAAATCAATATACTCAAGGTCAGGGAAATGTTTTGCCACATCCATTAAGA
>CAZWFM010000148.1:0-5359 GCA_964633185.1 uncultured Bacteroidales bacterium
AGACATACTTATGCTCTTAATGCCAATGATGATTAACAATTAATCAGGAATAATCAAAGAGTTTCAGCCTTGAAACTCTTTTTTCTATTCAATCATTGCCTTGTTTCAATACAATACTACTTTATGAAACTTAATTTAAAAAATCCTCTGGTATTTTTTGACCTTGAAACAACGGGTATCAATGTTGTATCTGACCGGATTGTTGAAATATCTTACCTCAAGGTTCATCCCAACGGAAAAGAGGAATCCGGAACACTGCTGGTAAATCCGACTATCCCCATTCCAAAAAGCACTACAGAGATACACGGCATTTCAGATGAGGATGTGAAAGACAAACCAACCTTTGTTGAAATAGCCAAGACCATTCTAAAAATTATTGAAGGTTGTGACCTGGCAGGATACAATTCTAATAAGTTTGATATCCCTCTTCTTGCTGAAGAATTTTTGAGGACAGGCATAGATATTGATCTGAAAAAAAGGAAATTCATTGATGTTCAGGTGATCTTTCATAAAAAAGAACAACGTACTTTAAGCGCAGCCTATAAATTCTATTGTGAGAAAGACCTTATTGATGCCCACAGCGCTGAAGCAGACACAAAAGCTACTTATGAGATCCTTCAGGCACAGCTCGACAAATACAATGATCTGGAAAATGATATTGAAAAATTATCTAAATTCTCAAGTCATAACAAAAATGTTGACTTCGTAGGAAGGATTATAATTGATGAAAAGGGTATAGAGCGATTTAATTTTGGGAAATACAAAGGAAAGGCTGTTGAAGAAGTTTTTGAAAAAGACCCTGCATACTATGGCTGGATGATGAATAATGATTTTCCATTGTATACAAAAAAAGTACTTACAAATATCAAATTGAGAGGAGCCTTCGGAAACAATAAGGAACAGTGATAAACTTGCTTTGGTTTTATTACTTTATGCACTGTGTAAACACTCAGCAAATTCCCTATGAAAATAATTTGCATTGCAAAAAACTATAACGAACACATAAAAGAATTAAAAAGCTCCTCTCCCGGGCAACCGGTATTTTTCATGAAACCTGACAGTTCTCTGTTAATAAACAATAAGCCATTTTACCTTCCGGAATTCTCAAACGAAATCCATCATGAAGTGGAAATTGTGCTTAGGATAAACAGGCTTGGCAAACACATTGAGAGGGAATTTGCCTATCGATATTTCAATGAAATAACTGTCGGCATAGATTTTACTGCCCGCGATTTACAGAGAACATGCAAAGAAGAGGGTAATCCATGGGAAATTGCCAAAGCATTTGATGGCTCTGCCGTATTGGGGAAATTCATCAGATTTGATAAAATGAATGATCCTGAATCCATTCACTTCTCCCTGGATATCAATAACAAAAAAGTTCAGAATGGCAACTCATCCGATATGCTCTTTAAAATCGATCATATTATTGAATACGTATCTCAATTTGTAACACTTAAGATGGGCGATCTGATCTTTACCGGTACACCTGCCGGAGTTGGGCCTGTAAAGATTGGCGATCATCTGGAAGCATACATCGAAAATGAAAAGTTACTTAATTTTGAGGTAAAGTAAGGTCGAAGCCGGAACTCTGAAGTTGGAAGCTGGAAGAAAGAAGATGAGAGGGTGAGAATTGGGAAGATGAGAGGGTGAGTAGTTGATGGTTACTGGGTGCTGTTTGCTGGGTACTGGAAGTGGTGTTTAACTGTTGAATCGTGAAACTGTATAATCGTGTAATTGACTTCGTCGAGCTCGCAAGCTCGGTTGTTTATTTGTTTGGATGTTGAGGAATTGATTAATCAAAACTAAAGACCAGAGACCAGTGACCAGTGACCAGGGACTTGTAACTATTGATTGTATGCTCAGACATAACTCAGTTTGATCGTGTCTGCGCCTTTTTTATTAAAAACGGGCAGACTGCTTACATGAACAACAACATCACTTGCTTCAATTAATCCTTTTTCTTTTAAGGTATCCAGAGAAACGGCAATAGCAGTTGCAGCATCACAATCCTTATCCATGTAGAAAGCTCTTACTCCCCAGATAATGGACAACTGATAGATCAATTTTATATCTGAAGTAAACACATATACAGGGGCTTTTGACCGATTACTTGCCAGTCGGAATGCGGTCTGCGGAATGACAGCAAATGCAATAATTGCTTTGGCTCCGGCCTGATCAGCCATCTTGCATGCATTGAAGCATACAGAGTCCGGAATATAGGTCAGAGAATCAATATCGGGTAAATGTTCATGTTTAAGCACAAACTCTGTTTCCTCAGCATAATCAATGATCTTCTGCATATTCTTAATGGCTTCTATAGGGTATTTGCCTACCGAAGTTTCTCCACTAAGCATTACTGTATCGGCGCAATCAAAAACTGCATTTGCGACATCATTTGCTTCAGCCCTGGTAGGTCTGAAATTGGTTATCATGGTTTCAAGCATCTGCGTGGCTATAATAACAGGAGTAGATTTCCGTATGCATTTTTGCACAATCTGTTTTTGAATGTAAGGTACCTTCTCAAAGGGCACTTCAACTCCCAGATCGCCCCGGGCCACCATAACAGCATCTGCTGCATCAATTATATCGTCAATTTCCTGCAAGGCTTCAGGTTTTTCAATTTTGGCCACTACCATGATTTTCTTATTTCTTTTGGATATGATTTCTTTCAATGCTTTTATATCATTTGCCCACCTGACAAAAGATAAGGCAATCCAGTCCAGGTCATGGTCAAGAATAAAATGAACATCTTCAATATCTTTATCCGTTAAACCGGGAATGGAAATGTGTGTGTCCGGTAAATTGACTCCTTTCCTGGAATAAAGTGGTCCGCCATGAACGGTTCTGGCCACTACCTCATATTTTAAATCGGTTGATTCAACAATAAATTTCAGCTTGCCGTCATCAATCAGCAGGGTATCTCCTTTCTTAATATCTTTAGGCAGATCATTGTATTTTATATGAATCTTTTCCTTATTTCCCCTGATATCTTTGTTAGTAAAAACAATCTTCTCACCATCGTTAATAATCACACCTTCCTCTTCCATTTCACCTAACCTGATTTTGGGACCTTGTAAATCAGCAAGAATGGCAACATGTGTATCCAATTCCTCATTTAGCTTTCTGATTCTCTGAATCACCTCTTCATGCTGATCATAACTTCCATAAGAGAAGTTTAGTCTGCACATATCAATTCCCGAAATAATAAGCTCACGCAATTTATCCTCTGACGAGCTAGCCGGACCAATTGTAGCAATGATCTTTGTTTTTGAAGTATCATGAATATGAATTGACATAATCACCTGTGTTTTTTAATGTAGTAATGAGCATACTGTCTATCTACTATTTATTTTGCAGAGATCAACAAATTACGCACCTTTGCGTTTTTTAAGACTCAACTTGTGAGTCTGCATACAATTATCAGGTTAAAAACTGATTTTTTTATGAAATTAATGCATGTTTTATTAATTGGCATGACCAAGATGAGAAATTTCTTTTAAGAAATCTTATAATGCCGGTAAAACCTTGTGGTAATTAACACTGAGTGAAAGATTTAACAAAGGGACACATTGGAGGAAATATTCTGAGGTTTGCAGCTCCTATGCTCCTGGGAAATATTTTTCAGCAATCGTATAATCTGGTAGATAGCATCATTGTTGGCCAGGTATTGGGTAAAGAAGCACTGGCCGCAGTAGGGGCTTCCTTCCCGATCATTTATGCTCTTATCTCATTTGTGATCGGTATTGCATCAGGGGGTACTATTGTGGTGTCTCAATATTTTGGAGCTAAGGACTACAGAAGAGTCAGACGTACCATTGATACAATGTATATTTTCATATTCTTTGCATCCATTCTCATTATGACTGTAGGAATAACTTTCAGTGATGAGATCTTCAGGATGACCAAGCTTCCTTCCGAAGTAATACCTCAGGCCACCACATACCTCAACACCTTCCTTCTGGGTACTATTCTGCTTTTTGGTTTCAATGGTACCAGCGCTATTCTAAGGGGATTGGGTGATTCTATCACACCCCTGGTTTTTATGATAATAGCCTCCATCTCAAATATTGGTCTTGATCTTCTGTTTGTAAAATACCTTGAATTTGGAATTCAGGGAGCTGCATGGGCAACTATTCTTGCTCACGGTGGAGCGTTTATTACTGCAGTACTCTACCTGAACAAAACGCATAAACTGGTACAATTAAAACTCAGAGAGCTTGTTTTTGATTGGGAAATATTTTGGAAAAGTGTAAGAATAGGTGTACCATCCGGATTTCAGCAGACTTTTGTTTCATTCGGTATGATTGCATTATTTCGTATTGTGAATGCATTCGGAACAAATGTAGTAGCAGCCTATTCCGTTGCCGGACGTATTGATAGTCTGGCTATGCTCCCCGCAATGACATTCGGCCAGGCACTGTCAACCTTTGTCGGGCAAAATATGGGTGCAAACAAAGCAGAAAGGGTCAGGTCCGGGTTTCTGACGACCCTGGGCATGTCATCGCTTATATCCATCACAATAACAGCAATTATCATTATTTTCCGTTTTTCTTTAATGAGTTTGTTCACCAAAGACAGTCATGTAATAAATGTTGGAATGGAATATCTTATTATTGTGAGTTCAGCATACATAATATTCAGTACTATGTTCTCGATCAATGGAGTATTGCGAGGTGCAGGAGATACTATTATCCCGATGTTCATCACATTGTTCTCACTGTGGGTGATCAGAGTTCCTTTTGCTTATTTTCTTTCAGATCTCTATGGCGAAGTAGGTATATGGTGGGCTGTACCTATCGGCTGGCTGATAGGTGCGCTGTTTTCATTTTTCTATTATCTAACAGGAAGATGGAAAAAGAAAGTAATCGTGAAACATTATGAGGAAAATATAGATAACATACTATAGTCAATAAATATTATCTTAGTAATTAAATTAAATCGGTATTGTCATTATGATACAATCCATGACAGGTTTTGGGAAGGCAATTTGTGAGCTTGCAAACAAGATGATTACTATTGAAATTAAAACCCTGAACAGTAAGCAGATAGATATTTATACACGCCTGCCGAACATATACAAAGAAAAGGATTTGGAAATCAGAAATCTTCTTTCTCAAAAATTACAGAGAGGAAAGATTGAATGTGTCATCACTTATGAAGATACTGATATTGCGAACACGTCAAGAATTAACGTGCCGCTGGTAAAAGAATATTACCATCAGATGGTTGGACTGCTTAATGAGTTGGAAATAGATAATAACGAAGCTATTCTACAAACCATTATGCGTTTTCCCGATGCTTTGAAAATTGATAAGGAAGAACTTGATGAGGAAGAATGGAAAGCAGTAATGCAAAA
>CAZWFM010000149.1:0-5358 GCA_964633185.1 uncultured Bacteroidales bacterium
CGATTTTTACGCTATGTGTGGAGGAGAAAATACACAAATTATTTTTACTTAATATAAGTATTTCAGCCGATAGTGAAAGATAATAGGAAAGGAGTGTAGACCATATCACAGAAGTGCAGATGATCACACACCGGATTGTCTGCGCTTTTTCTCATGTAATGTAGTGAGTAGTCCGTCAGAAAAAGAATATCACAGTATATTGATGTTCTCAGATGTATGTTTATCTGAATAGTCGTCGTTAGTTGCTGGTCACTCCAGACAGCAATGAGTTAGTCACAAAAAACTATATCAGTAAAATCGTATTTTGATGTTAAACTGGTCCTAAATCTATCGATTTTGAAATGAGTTGTTTTTTAGGATATCTATAATCATTAACTTTAGGAACTGAACATAACCTGCTTTGTATTAAATTCGTAAAGTTTGTTTGGATTTCATTACATACAATAATTAGTAGGAGTTAGAAGATACCGTTTATATAGCATGAAGAGAGTACTTAAAATAGTTAGTATCATCATTGCAGTGATTCTCACGATGATCATTTTACTCTCTGTTATCGCAAAAATTAAGGAAAATGAGATCGCTGAAATTGCACTTAAAAAGATAGGTAAATCCATTAATGCACCCATAGTTATTGATGATATTTCATTAAGCCTTATTCGAAGGTTCCCACTGGCAACGATAGAACTTGAAGGTGTATGGCTTGGTTCTCCCGATGCTTTTGGCTTGTCTGATTCGCTGATTACAAGTGAAGAAACCCTGGCCAAAATTGAAAAAGTATATATATCCGTGAAGTCCATACCACTCTTTAAAGGTGAATTTGAAATCATGAAGGTTGAAATCAGAGGGGTTGATTTCAGCTACATCGTCAACACCCGGGGTATTAGCAATTTTGATTTCTTGATCAACGCCAAACAAAAGGACAGCTCTGATACCACGGCAGTTAGTCTGAATATCATACTAAAGGAATTGATACTGAGGGATATACATTGTAACTATTACGATAGTCTGAACCTGGTAAGTGCCGAATTCGTAATTCCGAAAGCTGAAGTAAACGGTGAAATAAGAGATGAATACCTGCACGGTTCGGCAAGTGGTGCTCTAAAACTGTTAAACTGCAATTATAAAGCTACACCCTTGCACCTAATGAAAGACACAGAAATCGATTTTGATGTGGCTTACTCTGAAGGTACAGTGAATGTGAAAGAATTGATCGTCTCAACCGATGGGGCTAATTTTAATATTACCGGAAGTGTAGTGATAAAAGACACCATAGAAACGGATCTCCATATACAAGGGACCAAATTGAATTTTGGTGAGTTGATCAAATACATTCCTGAAAAAACACTTGAAAATACAGGTCTTAAAAAGGCCTCAGGTATGCTCACTATGGATGCTTCGATTAAAGGTTTTGCCTCTGATTCCATTCTGCCTGAAGTGAAAATAGATATGACAATGAAGAATGGATACATAGAGAAAACAGGCTATCCAACCATAAGGAACATCTCATTTACAGGATATGCCACGAATGGTAAACTCAGGAATAACAAAACAACAAGTGTGAATATCAGGGAATTTCATGCCGAAACCAGGGAGAGCAGCGTTGATATGACTTTCAGCCTGAACAATCCGGATCGTATTCAATACAAAATCAATTCCGATTTAAAGATCGATTTGGGTGAGTTTAAAGAATTTATTCCAGACAGCATCATATCCGATGCAAAAGGCCAAATCCTGGCAAGACTTGTCTCCAAAGGTATCTTTCCGAACTCGATTGGCCATGATTTTTTTGATTATTTGCTTGAAACAAGTCGGCTGAACCTGACACTTAACAATTTATTTCTTACGTTGAATCCAACCTTATCCCTGGATTCATTATCAGGTCAATTGGCATACGATTTACATCATATAACTGCCCGCAATCTTCAAATTCACATTCCTCAATACAGGATCAACATCAACAACACTTCCTTCGATGCCCAATTGTCGGGAAAGCTGAGCGAGCCTTCAAAACTGGGTATCGATTTAAAATCGTTTCAGATCAGAACCGATAGCAGTGTTTTTTATGGTTCGGCAAAAGTTCTGAATTTAAAAGCTCCTGAATACAACATAACATGCAATAGCAAGCTTAATCTGAGTGAAATTAAGAACATTGTTCCCGATACACTGGTGAATGACTTATCCGGTGAAATTATTGCTCAGATTGCCTCCGATGGAAAGTTGAATCTTGATTCTATTCCCAGCCAGATAAACGATCTGATATTTAAAAACAGTTCATTTGGTATAAATTTCAGCAGGGTCTCTGTAAACATGCCTGATACTTTGATGCATATAAAAGAGTTTTCGGGAAAATTGGAAATGAAATCTGATACCATTATAATTACTAATACCCGAGGTGTATACAGCGGTATTGATTTTGGCATAGATTCAACGAAAATAGTAAACCTGTACAATTCCGTTATTCAGAACCAGGCATCACGATTGTATATTGAGGGAAGATTTAACCTGGGCGATTTGGATTATACTATGTTTGTACCATTTATTAAAGAAACCACTGATACAGTTGTTACTTCCGCAGATAAGCTGGCAGCATCATTGGAAGCAGAAACAAAAGAGCATTCCAGTTCCAAATCCGCAAATTACACTTATCTGGTCAAAGGTAAGCTAAGGATCAGAAGCTTTAGATACAATAAAGCTTTTGTTGATAATATATCTGCCCTGTTTAATCTTACTGATAGTCTCTACCTTGTTGATCAGTTTAAATTTGATGGTTTCGGCGGAAAGCACAATACTTCGGTCAGGTATTCTGTTGATGGAGAAGATAAGATCCTGTGGGTAAAAAATGAAGCTGAAAAAATGAACGTCGCTCAATTGCTTCAGGATTTTGACAATTTTAAAGAATTTTACGAACCTTCCATCACCTATGAGAACATTTCAGGTATACTTTCATCTCGTGTCGATGGTCAGATTTTCTTTAAAGGTGATTCGCTGTTGCGAAATGAGATGCGTGTAAGAGGGGATATTAAACTTGAAAAGGGTGGTATTTACAATTATCCACCGGTAGAAGATATAGCGCAATACCTTCCGGGAATTGATAACCTGAAAAAGCTGGAATTTAAAACAATCAAAAGCAATGTGTTCGTTTTTAAGGATGCTGTCTATGTTCCCATAACACTGATAGTAAGTAACAAGCTTGATGCTTCTGCGCTTGGGATGCAGAGTTTTGGTAAGGATTACTCATATCACTTTATTGTATTTTTAAGGGATATATTGACCGGCAAATCAAAGAAACGACTTGAAAAGCAGGATGAAATGGGAGAGGAGATCTCAAGTGCTGACCGGAAAGGAACCATGGTAAAATCATACAGTATTAATGGAAAAAATCGCAGCGGACTCGATAATGAAAAGGATCGGGAGGAAATGAAAACAAAGGTACTGACAAGTGAGAAGCTCCTGAATGTAAGATTTCATCCAAAGGTAGTGAATTACAACACAGGAGTAAAATGATCTTTTGGCAAAGAATTTGTATATCAGTATACTGCATTTAACTCTAAAAAATGGTAACTTTAAATAAATTCAGCTCGTATTCGGACAAAGTATCATGTAATAAATCGTGAAATTAAAAACTACCGATATGAAAAAGACCATTCTATTATTATTTGTTATCCTTTCAGGAATTGTTGGGACAACCTGGTATGCTTGTGAATCCGATCCTGAAGAGTACTGCGAACAGGATCTGTTTTGCGAAGATAAATACGTTACGGTATGTTGTACGGATGATGTATGTGTGTATGAATTCAATGGCAATGAATATCCCGATACTGAAGAAGGTCGTAATGAACTGGCTATTGACCTGGATTGTGGAACAACCTCTATTGTAACAGAGTCGGGTGTTCTGAAAAAAGATGTATCAGGTGTAATGGATCAGCTTAAAGCCTTTATGAACAGGGTTAGGGAAAGAGCCAGATCTTTTAAAGAGGAAAAGGGTAAATAGAGTATTCCCGAAACCCGGATTGAAAACAGTATTTTATTTTTTCCCGAATACCTGCCGTTCCAAATGCCAGGTATTCCGGAATTTTACTTTATTATTTTTGAGAAGAGACGGAAAACCATTTTTTTTTAGCCTTTTTAAGTTCGTTTTCCAGTCGTTCCCCCCTTGGATTGACTGCTACAATGATCCCATCCCCGTCAATTAAATAACAATAGGGTACTGCTTTTACATTATACCGTAAAGCTGCCTCGTTGCGCCAGCCTTTTAGATCACTTACATGATTCGGCCATATGAGACTGTCTTTCCGTACGGCATTCTTCCATACGGTTGTGTTCATGTCCATGGAAACACTGAAAACGGTAAATCCCTCCCCGCGTTTGAATGTCTCATCCTTGTATTTAAGATATGCATCGACAATAAGCGGATTCTCCTTTCTGCACGGAGCACACCACGACGCCCAGAAATCGATCAACACCATTTTACCTCGTAATGAAGACAATTTAAGCTCTTTCCCATCAACTGATTTCTGAATAATTTCAGGGGCAACATCGCCAATTTTCAGTTCCTGTCCAAACTGAATACCTGCAGAAATAAAGAACATTAGTATAGTGGCCATGTATTTCATCCTGTCATCTTTTAGTTTGTTTTTTTCTTATATCATCATCTGTTAAAGAGAAATGAACTATTCTTTTTCAACGTAATTATAGCTATAAATGTTCTAATTGTAAAATACATGCATATATTGTTCCAATTATTTTTGAACGCAACACTTTTTATGAACAATCACCGGATTGCTGTAAAAAGAACCGACTTACATTTCGGTTCATACACTGGCATACTGCATACATCACATATCGCTGATTCAAAATACCTCCTTTTAAATAAATTGTGTTGGCAAACATTGGATATGGAGCAAGTTATTAAAATGTCACACGAATAAAAAAATCAATACCACCTGAAAAATTTTAAACCCAGAGAGAAGAAGATCGTGCCGCCAAAGAGCAAAATGGCAACAGGTGTGGTAATCTGCTCAAAACCGGCACCTTCAATAAAAATACTGCGCATACCATCGGCCACCAGTGTTAGCGGAAGTTTCTGCAGAATAGGGATCAGACTATCAGGAAAATTATGATAGCTGAAGAAGATACCCGAAAGGATCATCATAGGCATTACAACCACATTGATGAGTCCGTTCCCAATCTCCGTTTTCGCAGTTCGGCAAGAAATAAAAAATGCCAGTCCGGCAAAACCTATATTGCCTGCGATAAAAATTGCCAGCAGTGCAGGGATACTTCCCTGAATAGTAATATCGAAGGCCAGCCATGCAAATACGATCAACAAAACGGCTTCGATAAAATTCATGGTCATGC
>CAZWFM010000150.1:0-5342 GCA_964633185.1 uncultured Bacteroidales bacterium
AACCTGTCAAGCATCTCTTTCAATCGCTTCAATTCAGCATAAAAATAAGATTCATTTTTATTCAGAGAATCACTCGTTCTCATACTGCTGAAAACAGGCATAGGCTTAAACGTCAGACTTTCAGCACATACAGGTGCACCGGCCATGGCCATGACCAGGTTGGTTGCTATCGTTCTCAGGAAAGTACTTTTTCCGGCCATATTGGCACCGGTAATTATAATAAACTCTCCTTTTTTGCCTATCCTGAAATCATTACAAATCCTCTGACCGGATGGTATTAAAAAATGTCCGATTTTTTTGGTTTCAAGGATCCCTGTTAGTGAAATTTCAGGGTAAACATATGAAGGGTGATTGAATGCAAAAGTTGCCAAACTTGCAAATGCATCAAATTCTGCAAGTTTTTCCATCCATTCTTCAAAATATATTCCTTTTTGCTTTCTCCATTTTTCAAGTCGCAGCATACATTGTATATCCCATAATAAAATTCCTTCAAGAAAAATAGCTGCAAGGATATTTAACCGATTATCGAAAGCAGATATGATCCTGGATAAACCAAGAATGGATTTTGAAGCAGAATTTGAACCTGATATAAGTATATCATAAAGCAAATTGAGGTTCCGCCCTTTATAGGTTCCTTTTTCAATCATTGAGAAAAGTACAGCATACTTCTTAAAAGATCCCAAATGCTTACTGATCAACCCGTGTTCCCTTGAATTCAGGGTGAGTTTAGTCCCAACGATGAGCAAATTTATTAGAAACAGTAAAATGGATAGGCTCCTGAAAACCGGTAAAAAAAATGCAAGAACAATGGAAATGCAAAAGACTACAGGAAATATCCAGGCAATGAAAATCATGAGTTTGTTTGATATATATTGAACAGGTTTATTTATCCATTCCTTAAGCATGCCAATATCTGACAACTCATCTTTGTGAAATGACCCGACAGCCATAAAATTCTGCAAGAGGTCAATCATTGAACTCAGTTCATTAACTTCTTCCTGCCTGTTAATAATAATTTCCGGTTCAAGAGTTTCTTTTGATAACAAGGAAGCCAGTAGCTCCTCCCCCTTAAAAGTCACTGTTCGATTCAAATACTGATACAATGATCCGGTACCAAAAAGATCCATATCATAACTGTATGGATGTTCATGGTCAATAAAATTATCTCCGGGTTTAAACACAGTATAATCGTGATCTATCACTTTGATCTCATATGTATTTAAAGTAATCAGTGCTTGTGTGTGCTTATACTTCTCATTTTGATTGTTATATACTTTTATGGTGATCAGAAACAAGACCAGGCAGGTTATGACAATACTCAATCCTGCAAAGATTGATTTTGGAACAATGATAAAAATTGCAAGGACAATCAATGCAAACAGGATAAGCCTTACAAATGCCAACACCTTTAGTCTTCTCTTTTCCAGTTTTTGTATTTCTTCAAGCTGTGCAAGCTTATTCCTGTAAAATTTCCGAACATCTATCATACGAATTAAAATTTTACTGCCATCACATTCATTCTGGTATTATAATCCTGCCTGTATTGTTTGCTCAAATCAAAATCCCACACCCATTTTTTTGTTATCATCTTCTCTGGAATATCACAATAAATCAACGAATTCTTTTGCGAAACCATTTCATCTTTAAAATGAATTTCCTCATAATCTGTAACCATACAGGAGGGTTTCGTTTTTAGAAGTTTCACATGATTTCTCTGAATCATTGATCTTAACCTCATAATAATCTTCTCATCAACTAATCTTTAAACTTATGAAGGATTTGCCTTGGATGCCTGATATCATAAAAAATCACCTCCTTAAAATTTTTCAATAAATATTCTACAGGTATATCCAATAACCAACCACTTCCAAGAATTGATACTTTTTTCGATCTATTTTCTTCCAGACAGTTAAAGATAAATTTCTTTGTATTGGCTAAATGTTTGTCCCAATTGTTTTTTTCAGAAATATATCTTCTTGCAATACCTTCCTGATCTTTAAAATATCCCATTTTTTTAAGTATCCTTTGCAGAGGAAAGAGGTTTAATTCAAAATCCTGAGAAGTGTTTTTCATGCTATATAAATATCTGATTTTAAACCATTTAAGCAATATTATAAAGTATAAGTTATGCAATCATCCTGTCATGCAAATGTATTATTCTCATTTGTTTTTATTAAAGTTTTTTATGCATTCGTGGAAATGTGAGAAAATAATTCGTGTCTGAACAAACCAAGTTTATAACTTTGCGTATATGATCTCGAGTTAAAATTCGAACAAATAAAATATTGGCACAGTAGTTGATTTATTAGCAGTAACTATTCAAAATTAATCATCATGACAAAAACAAAAATTCTTTTCAGTATTATAGTATTATTGGCTTTGGGGTATACATCAAATACATATGGACAAGCGACACTGGATACTATTTTTAAAATTGAAGGAAAGGTAATGCCTGTTGATGTTGTGAAAGTTACTCAGAATTATGTGAGTTTCCTTGTTCCCGGCTCACCTGAAACATATACTATGGAGCGTAAACAGATTCATAAAATAATTTATAAAAATGGTCGTATAGAAGAATACAACAAGCCTGTATTTGAAATGGTCGACGATTATTCATGGGAAGCTGTCTGGCTGACCGAAGACCGTAGAGAAGTTGCAGAATTATACAAACGGGGGAAAATAAGTGCCAAATCACCAGCCAGTTCACGAAGTCCGAAAGCAGCCAAAAAGAACGCAACCATACGTCTGCAGAAAAAAGCTGCTTCGATGAGGGGCATCGTTGTGCTTGTAACAAAGAAGCAAGCTACGGGCGGTTATGGTGAATATCCCGGATATTATATAGAAGGCATCGTATATGGAACGGAACCACTGGAGGAAGAATATGTGGATGAGGATCTGATAGACGGTGATGTGGTTTTATAAAAAATGAATCAGGAAATTTTATAGAGCCAAATATTTACGACTCTTTTTTTAAAATATACTTTCCAAAATTGATTCTGTAAGATCTGCTGCTTTCAATTGTGTATTATTTAATATCTCCTCAATGATCCCATAGTCATATCTGACTCCAATCAGACTTTTTGATACGCTTTTTCCCAATTCCTCTATTGATTTTGATTTTAGTAAAGCTTCCCGAATAATTCCATCCCTGATTTTTAAACTTAATGCAAGTCTTATTGTTTTATAACTTATGGTTCTATGTATTTCAAATTCCGGAGAATATCCAAAAATCCACTCCCATGTACTGTATTTTACATTTCTAAGCTGAATGATCTTATCCTTGTCCTGTTTTGTAAATTGATGATCACAAGTATTTGTATAATAAACTTTTATGAAATGGTAAAAGTCCATTAGAAATGGATCAATATTCATTTTAATATTCAAAAAATCCGAAATATTTCTTACTTCTGAACGGTTCGATTGAACTGCTTTATCAATATATTTTCCGGGCTCCGTGTTAATGGACTCCCTTAAATACTCCAGGTTTGTATTAAAGAGCAATGTTCCGTGATGCAATACACGATTTTTAAAAATATGTTCAGCGTTTCCTGAGATTTTAAAACCGTTTACAAGGATTTCATTTTTTGTTCCTGGTCTGGCCAGAATGTTTTTCGAATGAAGAAATTCAATTACAGGTTTAAAATACCTGGCAAAGTTTACCAGCTTACCTTTCTCCCCATTTATGATAAATGTGAAGTTCAGGTTGCCAGGATCATGATAAACAGTACCACCTCCGGTAAGTCTTCTGGCAACAGGAATTTTATGATCTTTTATAAAATGGTAATTAATCTCAGCCATTGCATTCTGGTGTTTTCCCACAACAATGCATGGATCTGACTGCCATAATATAAAATAGTTTTCTTCTCTGTTTTTAAGAAGATATTCTTCAGCAGCCAGATTGAAATAAATATCTTTATTCCCTGTTAATATGCAATGCATTCGCTTTTCAAATGAATACATTATATTAGTAATTTAACTTACCAATTCAATTTGTCAAAAATAATCCAAATGGAAAAGCTTGTCGAAAGATTTCTTAAGTATGTTAAGATCAATACACAATCTGACGAAAAAATTGATCATTGTCCTACAAATCCTGTCGAACTTGAATTTGCCAAAGAGCTTACCGGTGAGCTAAAGGAATTGGGTCTGAAAGATGTGGAAGTGGATGAAAATGGTTATCTTATGGCCACATTGCCTTCCAACACAAAAAAGGCTGTTCCGGCAATCGGATTTATTGCACACCTTGATACAAGTCCCGACTTCACTGGTGAAAACGTAAATCCAAAGATTTGGGAGAATTACTTTGGGAAAAATCTTGTTTTGAATGAGAAGAAAAATATTTCCCTTTCACCAAGAGAATTTCCCGCATTGAACCATTACATCGGTCAGCCCATCATTACCAGCGACGGAACAACATTATTGGGGGCAGATAATAAGGCAGGAATTGCAGAAATTATTACTGCCATGGAATACCTGATAAATCATCCTGAAATCAAGCATGGTAAAATCAGAATCGCTTTTACACCAGACGAGGAAATTGGCCGTGGTGCAGACAAATTTAATGTAAAGAAATTTGGAGTTGATTTTGCATATACCATTGATGGAGGCCCCATTGGTGAGCTTGAATATGAAAATTTCAATGCTGCAAGAGCAAAAATAAACATCCAGGGATTAAATGTTCATCCGGGAACAGCAAAACACAGGATGAAAAACTCTATGCTCCTGGCTCTTGAATTGGAACGGATGCTGCCGCAGAATGAAAAACCTGAATATACTGAAGAGTACGAAGGATTTTATCACCTGACTGAATTTAACGGAACCGTTGATAGTACAAATATCAGCTATATTATCCGTGACCATGATAAAGAAGAATTTGCAAGAAAAAAGAACCTTCTGATAAAGATTGTCGATCACCTGAATTTAAAGTATGGAGCAGGTACAATTAAGCTTACACTGGTTGATCAGTATTACAATATGAGAGAGAAGATTGAGCCTGTATTTCATATCATTGAACTGGCGTTGAATGCAATGAAAGAAGCGGGTGTGACTCCAAAAGTAAAACCTATTCGCGGTGGTACTGACGGAGCCAGGCTTTCATACATGGGCCTTCCATGTCCCAATATTTTCAGTGGCGGGCACAACTTCCACAGCAGATACGAGTACATTCCCATCCGGTCGATGGAAAAAGCCGTGCAGGTTATTGTAAAAATTACGGAATTGAATGCAAAATAAATCGTTGGCTGACCTTCAGTATAAAATCAAAACAAATAAAAAAATCCCGCTGATGAAGCGGGATTTCGTAACCTAAAACCTATCTATGAAAAGAGTTGATTCAATTCAAA
>CAZWFM010000151.1:0-5336 GCA_964633185.1 uncultured Bacteroidales bacterium
TATTTTTAAAGATTTTAAATGAGTACCCATCGTATCGATTCAGCCCGGAATTTGTGCCGAACCACATAAATCCTTTGCTGTCTTTCAGAATACAATGGATTTGATTGTTGGATAATCCCTGATGAATATCAATCCTAGTAAAAAAATAAGCCCCCGTTTCGGCATTCGCCAACAGACAGCTTATTACAACAAACAACAGGCTGGTCGTTCTCAGTATTATCTTCACTTTATCAAACACTGTTATGTTAATGTTAAATAGAAGATTAAAATAAATATGTATTTCAAAGATATTGATTTAAAAAGAAATGGTTTGCCCGATTTTGCAACGAGAAAAAATCAGAGGGCCCCTGATCTGTGTTTTTTTTGCCACTGAAAATAAATACATGTGAACAGAAAAATAAACAGGACAAAAACATTGAAATAATTCATAACTCCTATCATGCCCACGTAATCTTTAAGAATGCCAATAATCAAATTTCCCACCATATGCCCTATGCCAAAGTATAGACCCCATAAAAGCGATTGTGCCGTTGCATTTCTTCCATCAGGCAATTGTTTGTGAATATAATCAACAGCTCCGACCAGGAAAAAGGATAAAGTTATTCCCTGCAAAGCCCCTGTTATTAAAGCAAGGGTAATATCAGGAATTACTCCATAAATGAATAAGCGAACGATCATAAAGAACATAGCTATTAGGATCACCCGTTGTGCACCAAATTTCCTTAATAGAATATTTCCGATGATAAAAAAAGGTAATTCACTAACCGATTGAATTGCATAAGCTGTTCCGATAATGAAATTTCCGGCTTCCAATTCATCAAAATATAAATTAATATATGCATTTATAGGTGAACAGGCTATACCATAAAAAAACAATATGCCTAGAAAAATTAATAAGGCATGATTCTTAGAAAGTTCTTTTATGCTTAAAGGTTGGAAATGCGGACGATAAATGTTATTGCTCTTCCCCGGAATCCTGAAAAAGAAAATGCTTATAAAGAACAAACCCGCCGATACAGGGAATATTAGTTTCAACTGAAGACGCACAAACACGATACCAGCAAGAATTGATGCCAAACCCCAGCCAAAAGAACCCCAGAGACGCAAGTTCCCATAATTGTATTTGGGGTTTACTTTTGTATATTCCACAGCCAGCGCATCTGTAAGAGGACCAAGCGGATGAATAAAAAAAGTCAGAAATAGAATATAGATTAACAACCACCAGAAATTGAGCACATGACCAAGAATTGCAATCAAAATTGCACTGACAAATACAGCTAATCTTAAAATTGGCCTGATTCCTCTTTTATCTGCAACCACACCCCATAAAGGAACTATAAATACAACCATTGCCTGAATTAAAGCATTTATTACACCTATCTGTGCTCCTGTAAAGTCATTCTCATCGAGATACACATTATAATACACTTTCCAAATTGCAAAACCCATGTATAATAAAATGTAAATGGCCTTTACTCTGAATCCCGTCATTTTATCTTCCTGGTAATCGGTTGTAAATCAATGAATGCAAAGGTATAATTATTTAAAAGGATGCAATTTTATTAGACTGATTATTAATTTCACTCCAGGTATAAGTTTAAAACAGGGATTGTTGTTTTTTACGCAAAAGTGTTTTAATATTATTTAAAGAAAATAATTATTGATTGCTATGCAGCAGATATTTATGAAGTGGGAACCGGCCTTTAATCTGGGTATCCCGGAAATTGATAATCAACACAAAAGAATTATTGATCTCATCAATGCTTTAAACAAGGCATTTGTGGATAATGTAACAAATGAAAAAATCGGTGAAATATTAGACGATATGTCAGAATATGCTAACCGGCATTTTAAAACAGAAGAGAATTATTTTGAGAAATCGAATTTCCCATTGATGAAAGAACACAAAATCCAGCACAAATATTTCAAAACCAGGGTAGAAGAATTTAAGGATCATTTTTATAAAGGGAAACCTGTCACATTCAGACTAATGAAATTCCTTCACTCATGGTGGACAAATCATATCCTCGATTCCGACAGAGAGTATGTGGAAATCGTAAAATCGAATATTGGGAATCACAGGGTTTTATAAAATTGAGTTACTAAGAATCAATTGTTAATGAATCATCACTCTTTACAATCGTTGTTTTCTTTTCCAGGATATAACGAAGTACCAGATCATTTTTAGGTAAATAGGCTCCGGAAAAATGAATGTAACCGGTTTTTGAATCTGTCAAAATCAGTTTTAAATAAAATGAATTGTATAATGCTTTATAGATTTCATAATCAATAATAGAATGATAATTCACAATGATATCCTTCCGTAAAAAATTGAAAGGTGAACTCACGATGAAGTAAGAAGGATAAAATACAAATATTTTGGAATTCATGAGAGAAACCATGTAAACCAATATACCACCCAACAGGTAAAGGATTATTTCTTCGAATAAACTCTCACTCTTAGTATTAAAGTACAAAAGTACAAGAACAATATAGATAATAAAAAGAGAAAATCTGAAAACTGATATGTTCGTTCTGAATCCATTTTCAAGATCGATCAAATGATTGATCTCTAAAACATCATTCTTTCTCAGGAGTTTATTCGTTTTATTCAGTGAGGCCAATACGATCTCACCGACAAAAATTAAAATCTCAATAAGAAGTATTAGTACAACCCAGAAATAACTTGCCATAGAAAAACAATTGAGCTTCAATATTACAAATACATTTTCTATGCCAAAAAATGACATTCTTAAAAAAAACTGCTCAATGTCATTCTTTTATTGTAAAGATATCATGTCTGCTCCAGTTAGCCCAGTAGTATAATGCGGCATTTCTTACCAATTCCCAGTAAATATCGCTTGTAAGTCCGTATATCAGGCTGTATTCTCTAATTTCACGTTCAATTCTTTTCCTGTATTGTTCTTTCAGACTGATCTTAATTTTTCTCCCCATATAGATAAATTCGGCTTCAGGAAGATTGAGTGTATCTGAGGCGACTTTTATCAACCCATGGCCAAGAGTTGCTCCTGTGCTTACCTGTAGTCCGTCATTCATACAACTATAAGGAGGAGTAATACCGGCAAAAGAAATAATTTTTACTTCATCAATACCTGCACCAAAATATTCTCTTGCTCTTATTCCCATTTTTGTTCCAATTGTGGCATATACGCCCAAGTGTCTGTGCATTTCATTCGTCATCACCCCGGCAATCCATTCTTCTATTCCGTATTTCTCTATAGTGGCGCACATAATCCTCTGTATATCAGATTGATAATACGAAGAATCCAAAGGAAAATTATTTAAAACCTGGTTCTGATCGCCGGAATAACCTTTGACCAGTTTCAGAATATTTTCTTCAATATCATTTCGATGTTCAGGCAGGAGGAAACAATAAATCAAATCAGGCAAAGTATCCGCTATGAACAGATTTTTATCACGTAAATAAAGTGCAATATGTTCATCGTAAAATGAATTGGCAAAAGGAGTTTGAATTGAAGTAAGACTTTGGTATATTTTATTTGAGTAAGAATTTCCCAGTTGTTGAATCTGATCCGTAATAAGTGGTTCATAATGAAAAACAGAATCGCTTCCGTTAATGATGCTTAATCTTAATTCAGTCTCTTCAGTGATGTATCTAAAAGCATCTTTGTCAATAGAATAATTGAAATTATCCTCATTCATGAGGTATTCACTGCTCCACAAAACAATTGCTATTTTCTCCCGAAAGATCTTCGAGTTCTTATATAAACCGGCAACTGTATTTAGGCTCCCGAGGCAAATGTATTCAACAGATTCATCGGTATGACCAAGGATGTATTCAATTGCCTCTTCTGCTGTTCTAATACTTACCGTTGAATCCGGCAGATCTCCCCATTCAAATTTAAGTGCTGAAGGACAATTTTTTGCTGTTGTTTCTTCATTGTTACGCACCCCGGTTAATATTCCTTCATGATGCAGATCAGACAATAAACCGTTTAATTTCAGATAACCGATTTCCGCATTGAGAACACCATTAGAAGTGACGATACCCAATACGCTTATATCCGGCGCAGATAGTAACATACAAATTGTTCTGAAATCATCAAAGCCACAATCGGTATCAATAATGATACGATGTTTCGGTTTCCAGGGATGAGCTATTATATTAATTTCCGTAAGAAAAAGAAAAACTATTAGCAAATAGTTTTTCATCAATTGTTTGCTTATTTGACAGGCCATTCTCTCTTTTGCTTATGATCAGAAATGTAAATTTACATTAATAAAAGCTTCGACACCATGCCTTGTATTGGCAATTAAAATTCATTCCATAATTTTGATATGGAATACAATGTGTTATTATTAATTATATCCTATTACTTATGGTAGAAATAACCTCATATTCCCTGTATTCATCTGTTCTGAATATTCTATATTTTGTTTGGTAACTATTGAAGATATAATTTCTATTGGTCATAATTGTTTATAACTAAATCCGTTCATCTGTGCATCTCTATCAAAAAATTAGCACATTGTTTCGTGTTTTTAAGTATAAATTAATGAAGGACTTCATTGAAAATCAGTTAGATTGATTAATAATTATATAATTTCATGTTATAAAATCCAAACCATCTGCTAACGATATTAAGATCAAATAAAACACAATGGGAAAAATAACCGGAATACTTTTATTTTTGCTTTTCATAGGCAATTCTCTGTATTCTCAACTCCATCAATCTTATGATAATAATACAGGGGACTGGTCAGATCCGGGAACCTGGGAAGCAGGAACAGGTATACTTGTTCCCGGAGATCAGATTGATATCTATGGTTATGTAACCTTAAACGGAGACCTTGACCTTGATAATGGCAAATACATGGATGTATATGATACACTGGTTGTTACAGGTAATCTAACGATGTTCTGCAATATACTGCCTCCATGGTCTACACTCACAGTTCATGAAGATGGTCTGTTAATCATACTGGGAGATATGACAGGAACTCACAGTTTCACATTTGTGGACGGAGTTTTAATTGTTGTCGGGGAAGTTGATCTTGATAATCTGATATTGCCTCCTATTGGAGTTGGCGGACATGCTTATTTCTTTGATGATGATCCGGTAATAGATCCCTTTCCTCCTCCTAATATTGAAGATGAAGACGATATTCCTCCCGGTCTGGATGATTTTCTGGATGATGTGCAATGCATAGCTACCGATACAGAGGATCCTGTTCTTAATCTTCCTGCAATAGGTCCTTTCCAATGCAATTCTGATGTTCCTGCAATTTATGCGGATTCGGTATTCAAATTGAGGATGCCGAATCCATTGAGGTAAACTGGGAAACGGATGAAG
>CAZWFM010000152.1:0-5325 GCA_964633185.1 uncultured Bacteroidales bacterium
TGGTGGACGGATTCACAAAAAAAACCTTTATTGCCATGGTAGAAGGCATTAAGGAAGAGGCATTAAAAGAAAAGCTTATCGATCAGAAAACCTGGGAAAGAGGCATTTCAGAATTGAAAGAAACATCATTGGATTCAGGCACGTTTTGTTATACCTTCTTTAAAAGCGTAGGGTATAAAAACTGAAATTGTTATCTTGTGAAGAATTTGCAGGATGTTTCATCCTGATAACTATATACTTTTTATTTAATACATAAGCAATACACCATGAAAATGATCAAGAAAATAGCGATAACCATTAGTTTTATGATGGCAACTTCATCTCTTGTGAAAGCAACTCCTGATAGCGTAAGTATAGATACTGTTCAAAATTACAACGGATGGGGGTGGGATACCATCCTGGTTGTAAAAAATAACTTTATTACGCTGGGCATTGTCCCGTCCATTGGTGGAAGAGTACTTCAATATGATCTGGATGTGGATACTTTTATGATTATAAATGATGATTTGTTGGGAGACATGTTTGATCCGTCAGATAATATCTATGGACCATGGAATGGGAATTGGGGCTATGGAGGATACAAAACATGGCCGGCACCGCAGGATGAATGGCCGGGTACCTGGCCGCCGCCGCCTATTCTGGCCTGGGGAAAATATCAGTACGAAGTGTTTCAGACATCAAAAGATTCGGTGGTTATCCGGATGATGGGAGAAACAGAACTTTATCAAACACCCGGGTTGCGCTTTAACCGTTATATGACTATTTATGCCAATTCAACCAGGGTGAAAGTTACAACAGTGCTTTTCAACGATGCTGCGAGTTCCCAGGAAAAAGCGATATGGGATATAACGCAGACCATTGCACAACATGAGAGCAAAGAGGATTATACAAATTTTTCCGTGTATTTTCCACTTGAATCGGAAGATGATGTGTGGTACACATGGGGAGATGTTCCTGCAAGAGATTTTGTTCTTCCCGGTATTTATAGAGTACAATATTCCGGGGCCGAAGGAAAAATATTTGCCATAGCTTCTGACGGATGGGTATGTTTTACTGATGAAAGGGACAGTCAAACCTATGCCAAAATATTCGATATAATCGACGGGGCGGAATATTCTGATGGAGGAGCAATGGTTCATGTCTATACGAGCGGATCGAATGAATATTTTGAAGTGGAAGCCCTGGGGCCTCTTGAAACCATTGGAGCGAACGGAGACAGTATTGTGTTTGTTGAAGACTGGTATGTAGCCGGTACCGGCGGGCCCTTTTACTATGCAGGTCATGAAGGGATAATTAAGGAGCATCTGCAATATGATACTGAAAGTGAGAATCTTAGTGGTGAGTTCTCTTCATTTGTTGAAGGAGAATACCGTATAATTTATCTCGATGAAGAGGAAAGTCAGCTTGGCTCAGGTTCTGTTTTTGCTACGGAGCCTACTGCTGCAACACATATTGATGAGAATGTAACACTGCCTGAAAGCACAAGGTACATTGAGATCCTGGCATATGATTATTCTGATAATCTGATCGGGATACTGGACAGGGTTGATATCGAACAAGAACCTTCTGAATTGAACGAAGGATTTACCTGTTCAACAAGTGTTACAATATTCCCGGTTCCGGCAAAGGATTTCATTTCTGTCCGACTTAACAATAACCCGGGAGGTAATTATCGGATCAGAATACTTGCTGCCACAGGTCAGGTTGTATTTTCCGGCAAGTGCAACGGGAATCGGTCTGAATCCACAATTCCTGTCGGAGATATTCCGCAGGGATTGTATTTTATTGAAATTACAGGAACTGATTTCAGGATTATGGATCAGATCATTAAACAATAGGGATCCAACAGTTCCTGACTTTTTTGTTATAATTAATAATGATTTATACAGGTTTCGCCACGAAGTGGCAAATTAATTCAGCCCACAGGCAACGCCTTGGGACAGATAAATGCATATCATGAGTATTCGTCCTGAAAGGACAGATTAAATATAACCTGCCCTTTCAGGGCGGAATTTATTTTGTATCAAATACCCGAGGCGGTGCCATCGGGCTGAATTAAATAAGGCTTTCAGCCTTAAAAATGAATTATTATAATTGGATTATGCGTTGCCTGCAACAAAATGCATGATGTGGAGAAATCAGGAACCCCGGTTCCTGTTATTTTATTATAATCTCCTGCTAAAGCAAATACGGATTTCCTTTATCCTGATCGATTGGATATTCCCAACCTGCTCAATAGATTTGTGACCAGCATCACATAAAGCATAAGGTTTATCATCCAGAGAACCGATACATTGAATTCAAGCGTATCGATACGCTGTCCGCTGAATTGCTTTTCGGGAATGAACATCTGGCCTCTGCCAATATCAGAATCCGGGTATTTGAAGATGGCATGTTTGATCTGTACCGGAGTGTTGTTGTAAAAACGGATCGGATACTGAATAGTACTATTGGTCACTTTATCAGCAATGGCATAATTGTAATAGATTGATCTCAAATTCTGAAGGAATTGAGGGTTCAGAGAATCAGATATCTGTTTTTGATACTCTTCTTTAAGATCCTTTGAATTTACATGCAATGAGTAGAAGTGAAGTTCAAGATATTCAAGGTATTCCAGGACGTCTTTTGACAGCATTGAATTAAAATCAGAAAGATTCAGGCTGTGTATGTTCTCATAAGGGAATATTTCATAGTTGTTAGCCAGGAAAGTCAGTGTACTCTTAATAGACTGTAATTTGCTCTTAACACTGTCCTGGTGGCTTTGGTATTCTTTTTCACAGTATTGAACCTGTGATTTGATAATGGGTATAAGGTGAACAGAATTTATTCTGCCTGAAGATATATCGCGATCGAGATCATAAAACTCACGCTCGTACCTGTTTTGTTTGAAGTGATACACCATAGATGCTTCGTATGCCCAGCGTGACACAGCCAGATCGGCTATCCAGGGAGTGTATCTTTTATGTTTTAAACTGATTGCATCCAGGTTAAAAAATCCTCCTCCCAGTAAAATTTGAATAATAAGGGCAATGGGTATGGATTTTATATAAATACTCTCAAGGGTTTTTCTTGTATTTGAAAAAATTAAACCCAACAAAATGCCAAATGACTGGCAGCTGAAAAATATGAGCCAATCCACCCATAATGTACCTTTTATTGACAATACCATATTTCCTATACCCACAAATAATAAAGACTGTATCAGAGCGATGACCAGCAAATAGGTAATCTTTGAGTTGATATAAGAGAACATGCTTAAATTAAGGTATTCTTGTTTTTTATTGATTGCTCTTTCTTTGAATATCTCATTGGCTGACTGTATCAATCCTAAAAATACGGCAATGATGGTGGATAAGAAGATGTATGACGGTATATGCGGATTTGAGGAATAACTGTACACGGGACCATTACTTTTGTGAAGAAACAGGGATATTATTAAAGCGAGAAAAGGCGTGATAAGAACTGCATATATCAATTCTCTGGTCCGTGAAATCTTGGTTTTAAAATTTCTTATAAAGAATGTGAGATATTGTTTTTCGAGAGTTGGCAGGTATAGTATTTTTTCAGGAAGGATTTTCCGGGTAACTTCGTCCCTGTTTTCAGAAAAACTATTGGAATTTAAGAATTCTTTGTAAAGTTCAACCGGGGTTTTATAGCGAAATTGATCGCCCCCATCCCTGTATTTCTTTTGATTAATAAACTGTAGTATTGCATCGGGTGTAAAATATTCTTTTTTACTGTGTTTCAAATGAAAAAGCCCTGTAAAATAACCAATGGTGTCAGCTGTACTACCAAAATAGACAGGAAAACCTCCTTCATCCAGGATGAATATCTTGTCAAACTCAGAAAAGAATTTCTCATTCGTTTGTGTTATACTTGTTATTACAATCTTACCTTGGAATGAATAGTTGGCCAAAACCTCAATAATTTTGGAAGAATCAGCAAGACTCAAAGGAGTGATCGCGTTATCTACTATTAGTATTTGCGGATCACGAAGTAATTCAAGGGCTATATTTAATAGTCGTCGCTGACCCGGTTGGAGGTTTTTATCCTGCACCGATCCTACAACAGAATTTTTTAGTTCCTGCAATTCCAGGTCTTTCAGAAGATTCTCAACTTTTATATGGATATCTTTCGGGGATGTTTTACCAAGATATAATCTCGCTGTAAGATACAGGTTTTCATAGACTGTCAATTCATTATAGAGAAGGTCTTCTTCAGGAACAAATCCTATTATACCTTTCATCTGGTAGAGATCTTTTGAAAGGTCATAGCCATTGATGATTATCTGTCCTGTACCACATGGAATTTCACCGGCCAGCAATTTTAGCAAAGTGCTTTTCCCCGAACCCTCTTTTCCCAGAATTCCTAAAAGTGTACCCGGCTCAATATCAAGACTGAATTCTTTTATTCCTTTACTATTGGAATAACTGTAAGCCAGGTTCCTGATCTTCATCTGAAGTTTTTGAGAATATATATCGGACAGAAAAATGTTTTTTAAATCGTGGAAACTGATTTCATAGTTATTTCTGAGCACGATTTTCTCTCCAGGTTCCAGAAATTCCCAGCCAAATAAATTTTTCAGTTCGTTTTTAGCAATAATAGAAGTACAATCATTGCATGTTAGCAGGAATGTTTTGATCTGTTCAACATACAAAACTTTCAGAACCTGATCAATTCCTTTAATGAAGAAAGATCTGTTTGATTTTAATTCGTCTGGTTCATTACTCTTTATCCATTGGCCTTCGAGAGATTCTTCAGATTTTTCATCCGGTTTTAATAAAAACAGTTCATTTTTGCCATAACTTCTTTCTTCGTTTTCAATGGAAAAGAAACCATCAAGGGCCTGCAGCAGATCAGTATCAATCAGAAAAACCTTTTGTAATAGTAATATGTCAAATACCCAGTCTTTTTCTTTTCTTACCCAGTTCAATATACATGAATAGAGTATTACTCTTTCTTTGAAGCTCAGAATAGGTATATTACTGAAAGTAACAGGAAGATCATGAAAATCGACAAAAAGGATATCTTTCTGATCCTCTTTTCGTTCCGATGATTTGAACTGAATCAGTATCGTATTGAAATCATCACATTGAAAAACCGAATCCAGATTACCTGCAATCTTTTCTATAAAAGACAGGTGCTTTTTTAATTGCCCCTGATAAGTACTAATGAGCGCAATTAATATCTCAAAGGATTGTAGGTACTGGTGCTTATTCATGATTTAAATAACGCTCATAAAATTAGTTATACTGTTCGTCATTGATATAATATTATTGTTAATAATTATTAAACATATTTTTATTCATTGCGTATTTATCTTTA
>CAZWFM010000153.1:0-5278 GCA_964633185.1 uncultured Bacteroidales bacterium
TAGTAGAAACTGTATATGTAAATACTTCAGGGGAAGGCGAAGTCTGGAAAACTATTTCTACACCCGTAAATAACGCTAAAGGTACCCACGATTTGTTTTTCGTGTTTAAAGGCGAAAAGGACTTGTTTAATTTTGACTGGTGGAAGTTTATATCTCAATAATAATTGTTTAGTTTAAACATAAAAATACTACTGTTGGTAGAGAGTTGCTCAATTTCAATTATTGAATTTTTAATAATAAATAACTTTAAGTATGACGTTAAGACTTCTTTATCCAATATTAATCTGCCTGCAATAGCGTTCAACTATTACTCAATAATAAATTAATAGGAACAAAATTAATTTCAAAAGCAACTGAATTTAAAACCACATGAAAGGTGCCCTATCAGAAAGGAACATTAAAGGCTGTCGGATATATTAATGGAGTGGAAGCTGCTGAATGGCAATTGACTACCGCCGATAAGCCGGTCAAAATTCATTTGACTGCCGACCGAACCGCTATTGAAACCGATGGTCGGGACTTGAGCTATATTACAATTGAAATTACAGATAAGAATGGGCTTTTAAACCCCCAAGCAAATAACCAGATAAATTTTAGTCTTGAAGGCAATGGGAAATTTGTTGGTGTAGGTAATTCAAACCCAACAAACATTGAAAGTTTTCAGCAACATATGCGGAAAACCTTCGATGGCAGATGTCTTGTAATAGTTCGAGCAGGCACACAAGCAGGTGAAATCAGGTTAAAAGCTACGTCAGAAAATCTAAAGAGCGCTGAGGTAATAACTAAAGTGGAATAATAAATGAAAATATACTATATAAATATTCTATTGTTCCTATTTTGGGTAAGCGCAGGGCTTTCTGCTCAACAGGTAACAGAAATCAGTCCCGAACTGCTTTCCAGACCGTGGACTGCTAAATGGATTTCATATCCGGATAATTCGAATTCGGAATATGGGGTTTATTTATTCAGAAAAGAGATTTCATTGAATACAAAGCCGGACAAATTTAATATTCATGTATCGGCTGATAATCGCTATAAGCTCTACGTGAATGGTGTTTATGTTTGCAACGGGCCTGCCAGAAGTTATTTGTACAAATGGAATTTTGAAAGTATTGATATTTCCTCCTATCTACATTCCGGTGTAAATATTATTTCCTCAGAAGTATGGAATTTTGCCGAACATCGTCCTTTAGCCCAAATTTCGGGACAAACAGGATTTATAATTCAGGGAAATTCGAAAGAAGAGAATATCATTAACTCTGATACCAGTTGGATGGTTTTTAAAGATATCGCGTATAAGCCTCTTCAGGTAAATATCAATCAATACTATGCTGCTGGTGCCGGAGAGGAATTTAATTGTGGAAAACATCCCTGGGACTGGATGGATAAAGTATGCAATATTTCTGAATGGAAACATGCACGCGAAGTAGAAACCGGTAAACCTGTGGGTTGTATGGGAGAATGGGGAGGCCCCTCAATCCATTTACTTTCGCAAAGACCCATCCCTTTTATGGAAGAAAAGAACCAACTTTTCTTTAAAATACGTCGTTCAGATATTGCGAATATTCCTGAAGAGTTCCTGAAGGGCAAATCACCAATCACTATTCCGGCAAATTCGAATGTAAAATTACTTATCGACCAAAATGTATTAACAACAGCATACCCTGTGTTAAATTTTTCAAAAGGAAGCAAAAGCTCCATAAAACTTACATATGCAGAAAGCTTGTTTGATAGTATTGGAAATAAAGGCAATCGGAATGACATTGAAAATAAACAAATAACAGGCAACTCTGATCTTATAATTTGCAACGGTGGGAACAATCGAAATTTTCAGACATTATGGTGGCGGACTTTCAGATATATTGAAATGGAGATTAAAACAAAAGATGAACCTCTTGTAATAAGTGATTTCTATAGTGTTTTTTCAGCATATCCTTTAGAAGAAAAGGCATCGTTTAGTTGTGATAATCCTCAGTTTAAGGACATTTGGAATGTTGGCTGGCGGACACAGCGCTTATGCGCGAACGAAACCTTTTTTGATTGCCCGTACTACGAGCAACTTCAATACATTGGCGACGCGCGCATTCAGGCATTAGTTTCAACCTATGTTTCAGGAGATTCCCGTTTAATCAAAAATGCAATATCCGTTTTACACGATTCGCAATTGCCATTGGGCATAACGCAAAGCCGGTTTCCAAGCAACCAAACCCAAATTATTCCAACCTTTTCGTTGGTTTGGGTTACAATGGTCTATGACTACTGGATGTTGAATGACGACCCTGGTTTTGTTGAATCAATGCTCCCAGGTATGCAGGAAACGCTCAATTGGTTCCGAAACCGCATTGATTCAACTGGTATGTTAGGCCCCGTTGAATGGTGGGATTTTGTTGATTGGTCTTATTCAAAAGGATGGGATAATGGTAATCCGCCGGCTGCCCATACCGGCTGTTCGGCTATACTCAGTTTACAATTTGTTTACACATTGGAAAAGGCTGCTGCTATTTTTGAAGCATACAAAATGAATGACCTCGCTGCTGATTATGGAAATTTATCGGAAAATATTAAGAAAGCTGTTTTTGAAAAATGTTTCGATTCGAAAAAAGGGTTAATTGCCGACTCTCCTGAAAAGAGCACTTTTAGTCAACATGTCAATGTTCTGGCCATTTTAACCAATACCTTTCCTGAAACAACAGATAAAACCAGAATAGTCAGTGTCCTTCTCAACGACAAAGAATTGGCCCAATGCACCTTGTATTTCAAATTTTATTTGTTTGAAGCCCTTGAAAAAGCCGGGCAGGCCGACCAGTTTACAGCAGCATTAACCCCCTGGAAAGAAATGATAAATACAGGGCTGACCACTTTTGCCGAAACTCCCGACCCGGCGCGTTCCGATTGTCATGCCTGGAGCGCCTCACCGGTTTATTATTTCTTATCATTGGTAAGTGGCATTAAACCTGCTTCGCCAGGCTTTAAAACTGTAAAGATTGAACCAAACTTTGGAAATTTGAAAAATATTGAGGCCACTATGCCGCATAAGCTTGGTACTATTCATGTCAAATTGCAAAAAGATAATTCGAACCAGCTTAGCGGTGAGATTACTTTACCAGCACATTTAGGCGGGGTTTTCATCTGGAATGGTGTTCAAAGGCAACTAAAAGGAGGTATAAATAAGATTAACTAAATAACGGAAGCTCAATAACCACTAAGCGAATGAGAAAAGAAGCATATACATATCTGATATTTTCAGGAATTTTTTCAATAACGCTATTGCTGTGGGGATGCCAGGCTGCCTCGTTAAATAAGTCATCACATATTAAAAACTGGGTTGAACTTACAGAAAATTGGAAACTTGTGTCCTCGGAAGATTTGCAGGCTGATGGTGCTGCTATTTCTGTTGCAACTTATAATGATGAGAATTGGTATCCTGTTCATCACATGCCTGCCACAGTGCTTCAAATACTTCAGGAAGATAGCGTTTATCCCGACCTGTATTATGGCAAAAACCTGCGGGAGAAAGTACCCCGGGATTTATATATGCATGACTGGTGGTACCGCACGACTTTTAAAGCGCCTGAAAGCAAATTTTTCACGCTCGAATTTCCGGGAATTAACTACAGGGCCGAAATATGGCTTAATGGCAATAAAATTGCCGACAACAAACAAGTAGTCGGTATGTATGTAGCACATGAATTTGATGTTACCCCATGGATTAAAAAAGGGTCGGAAAATATACTGGCAGTCAGGGTAACTCCTGAGCAAAAGGTACAGAATGTAAACGGCGTAGAACTGGCCGATAGCTGGTTCGACTGGATCAATTGGAAATATCTGGGATATGATGCCCGTCCCGATGATAAGGGCTATGGATCCATCACCTCTTTTGTTCCCGACCGTAATGCCGGTATTTGGAAACCTGTTTATTTGAGATTGACCGGTAGCGTTTTGGTTAACAATGCGCTGGTAAATTCAGAACTGTTGCTTACCGATTCCATAGCCAGGCTTACCGTGTTTACCGATCTGCACAATCTCTCGGAACAGCCGGTGAGCGGGACATTGAAGGGAACGATTTCACGGAAAGGAAAAACTTCAATACACATTGAGCAATCCGTTAAACTTTCTCCAAATGAAGAACGGGAGTTTGTGTTCGGTCCCGATAATTATCCGGAATTGACTGTAAAAAATCCCGACCTATGGTGGCCTTATACCATTGGAGATCCTGCGCTTTACGACCTTAACCTGGAGTTTGAGCAGGATAATGTCCTTTCTGATTGTACCCATATCCGATTCGGAATTCGAAGTATCACACAGCATCGCGATAACAATGAAAAGTTTCCGCAAATAGAGGGAGGTAACTTTTACCTGAAAGTGAATGGCCGTGATTTTTTGGTGCGCGGTGGCAATTACACCCCAGACCTTCTTTATAAGTACGATCCGGAACATGAAGAGGACATCCTGCGCTACGTGAAGGATCTTGGCATTAACTTTCTTCGTTGGGAATCAAAAATTTCCAGCGAACACATTATTGAACTGGCCGATGAACAGGGCATCCCACTCATGTTTGGGTGGATGTGCTGCAACCAGTGGGAAAAATGGGACCAATGGGACGACGAATGTCATTGCGTGGCCTCTCAGAGTCTTCAGTCACAAATCCAAATGCTTCGTCACCATGCATCTGCATTCGTATGGTCAAATGCCAGCGATGGGATACCTCCAAAACAAACCATTGACGAGTATAATAAGATATTGAATGAATTGCATTGGCAAAATGCGTCGGTAAATACGGTTTCAGCCTTTGCCAATGACTCGGCCGGGAACCGTTTATGGGACGGTATCCGAATGGAAGGCCCCTACTGTTGGCGCCCACCCAGTTACTGGTTCAGTGGAAAATATCCTGCAACATGCGGTTCTACTGTTGAGCAGGGTGACAACGAGCAAATACCTACGCTAGAGAGCCTCAAAAAATTCATCCCTGAAGACAAGCTCTGGCCAATCAATGATACATGGTTTATGCATGCCGGGGCCTGGCCAAATAATTGTTCGCTTGGCGATATTCAACTTGCACTGGAAAAACGCTACGGACCATCAACAAACATAGAGGACTTTGTGCGCAAAGCCCAGCTTGCCCATTACGAGAATGCCCGTGCCCTGTTCGAAAGTTTTGCCGCCTGTGGCTGGGCTTCGCATAAAATGACCGTTTATTGGATGTTGAACAGCCACTGGCCTTCGTTTTACGGCAACCTGATTGATTATTATATGAGCCCGGGTGGTGTCTACTTTGGGG
>CAZWFM010000154.1:0-5241 GCA_964633185.1 uncultured Bacteroidales bacterium
CTGGGCGAATGAGGAATATGCTGATGCGCAATTCCAGAAAATGAAAACCAGTTTTGTTGATCAGGGAATTGCCGTTATTCTGGGTGAATATGGTGTTATATCGCGTTTGGACCTTGGAGAGGAAAGCAATGCAGAACATGCATGGTTCAGGAAGTATTACATGGAGTATATCACACAGTCGATGATAGATCATGATTTGATACCATTTTATTGGGACAATGGATATACAGGGAATCACGGTATGGGTATTTTTGATCGCTCTACAGGTGCAAAGGTTTACCCGGATATTGTAAATGCTATTGTCAATGCAATAGAATAGTTATTTGATGCATATTCTGTTTTGAATCCTGCGGGCGCAATGGCTTCGCTGAGCTCGTAAACTCGGTTCCCCGTAGCTTGATGCTTGCGCCATAGCTATAGCGACTGAGTACTGCGGGATTGGCGGGCACAAAAATAATAAACAAAAAAAGGATATTTGGATTTTACAATTTCGTTGGTGACAATAGAAATCCTTCCAGTACCAAACTCTTATTCATGTTGCCAGTATATCTCATGAAATGTTATCTCACAATAAGTTAAAGGTCTTCTGCACGATCTACATTAAAATATTCTTTTAGAAGATCTTCCAGGGTGTTATCATCTGTCTTCTGGTATGTAGCACCGGCTTGAATCAGGGTTTTTACCAATTCTCTGTTTTGTAATTCAAATGCATAAATGAGAGGAGATACGCCATAATCGTCTCTTTGATTTACATTTGCGCCAAGTCTTGCAAGTAAAATAGCAGTTTCGGCACTGCCAAAAACAATTGCCAGAATTAAGGGTGTCTGGTTTAGATCGGTCTGTGCAGGAGCATTTATATCAGCTCCTTTTTTCACAAGGTATTTCACCAGGTCATCATGTCCTTTAACGGATGCCCATTGTAATGCATTCCATCCGTTCTCTATGTTCTGGTATAAGTTGATTTCCTTATCTTCTACAGAAATATTCTGTTTATCGATAAGGTATCTGAGGATATCCAGCTTCCCTTCGCCGGCAGCAACTGCAAGACAACTACCATATATAAAATCAAAATCACTGTCAGGATCTGTAAAGCGGATCCATCCTTTCATTTTTACATCTGCGCCTTTCTTGATCAATCGTTTTACCATTTTAAGGTCCGAACTGTATATTGCCCACATAAGAGGTGTAGCCTGATCTGTATCCCGAAGATTAAGAGGTCCTTCATAGTGTTTTACAGCCTCATGGTTGTTGTTTTTAACATGAGTGAAGATTTTCTGGGCAGATAGAGTTTGAACGAGAACCAGAAGTGCTATAACAACTTTGAGTTTCATTCACTTAATATGATTTGGTCCAGGCTGAATCAATAATTCAAATGTAACATAAAAAAGAAAATGAGTCTATAATCTCATAAAACTTTTTTGGTAACTCCTGAAAAGTATGTCAGTCTGGAAGTTTAAGTTTACCTGTTGAGCTTCTGAATTGTTTTTGCGCATTTTGTTCTTAATCCCCCGGATTCATCTTCCATGATCGATTCCAATATACTTATCAATTCTTCTCTTATTTCAGGATACTGATCTTGAAGTTGTGTTATAAGATCAATACAATAGTATCTGACTGAAATGGCTTCTTTCGGATTGTTCATCCATTCAAAGGCAAGATTTGTAATAATACCCCAGGAATCTTCATCAAGGCATTCGGAATTTTCTGACAGGATTTTCAGAAATCCCCGTTTTACACCTTCAACATTCATATGTTCCAACTGGTGAACTATTTGATTCACATAAGGACAGACCAGTTTTTTGTTTTTTTCAGCACAGAGGGCAAGAATTCTTGTCGCTCTCATTGATTCAGGATATTTATCCAGAAATGCAACATCTAACATTTCTTTGTATTTTTTCAAAGAATTTCCTATGTCGTCGACAAGAATATCAGCAAGTAATCTTGAACTGTCAACAAGTTTTGATTCGTAATTAGGCATAGAATTTGAATTTGTAATAAATTTAACTGAAAATTATAACAATATTACTGGTTATGAAAGTCTGGAAACCAACAAGGGAAGAAATTGAACAAACAAAGAATTGGGGATCCTGGGGAAAAGAAACTTCTGAATTTCCGTGGTCATATGACGAAGCGGAAACCTGCTATATTCTTGAAGGAGAAGCAATAGCAACAAATATGGCAGGTAAGGAAATACGTTTTGGATCAGGTGACATGGTACAATTTGAAAAGGGACTGGAATGTACCTGGAAAATTCTCAAAGACATTAAGAAGCGATATAAATTTGGTTGAAATCCCCTGGTTAGGAAGAACGCCTTATCAGTTTTTTCAGGAAGTTATTGTGATGTTAAAGGGTATAAAAATATCAGGTTTACTGGCCTTGGCATATCTGATTCTTTCTATAGGTTGCAGGAATGAACGAACTGACAACCCGGAAAGAAAAATGTCTGCATTGCTAGATTCAATCAAGTCTTTGAAAGATACTTCAGCGAATACATTAGAATCTGAGCATAAGGATAAAACTGTGAAAATATATGGTGATACAGTTTGGGTCCGATCCTATGCAACTACTATTTGGTATGACTCTGTTGAAATTGAAAACTTTGACATTTATCTCTCTGCTTGGGTTGATACTACAGACTTTATCGTTGACACGGTAGTCTCATCAAAAGGAAACAGAATCGCAATAGGTTATAATCATCATTACAACATACAATTTAAAAAAGGCGGGCATTTTTGGTTTTCCATCGTATTTAATAAAAAAGAAGATCTTAAGGATCTTCTTTCAGAGACTGATTTCTGGCTGGAAAGCAATATAGATGTTTTTCAAACTATTTTTTACAACAAGAAATACGACAAGTTTATTATTGACTATAATATTAATCCAAGATACAATTATGGAGCTGTTTATTATTTTATTTTCAATACTGATGGCACAATAGAATATACCGGTATTGCAGGAAACTGGGGAGGCGGAGAAGCTGACGGGGAACCTTTTTTAACGGGTGACAATGAGTTATTTGTTACGGCTGATGAATTGTATAGTTTTAAAAATAAAAATAAAATAGAAGTATCTGCATTACGCTTTTTTCAAAATTCAGTTGCCAACAAAAAAATTTATTCACAGCTAACAGACATTCATGCGTATAAACCTCTGACGGATAGTACCTTTTTAATGATTTTTAATCGAAATGACCTCACTCCTGAATACAACGCCTTCATAATAGGAACTGACGCAACGGTTCTTGGGCAATTTAAATACTATGGCATGATTGAAGAGATGCAAGCCATGTTATTGTTTGAATATAATGATCAAATGAATGCTTATTTTTTGTATGATACGGAAAGAAAATCTTTAATCTTTATATCAGATAGCGGTATATTTTCTATAAAAGAGCGTTCTCTTAAAAATATGACTAAAATTCAATCCGACACTTTGTCTGAAAAATCAGGCCTGGAAGAAATAAGCTTTGAGGCATTTGGCACATATAAATTTTTTATTGGGCCTAACGATTCTGCAATATACTTTGATATTGATATGTTTGAGTAGAAAGAAGATGGAAGTTTGAAGTCCGGAGACCGAAGTCGGTCTCCGGACTTCGAACTCTACTAAACTCTAAACTCTAAACTGCTCCCTTCTCAGTTAATCTTTAATAATAAGAGCTTCATAGGTATAGATGTCAGCATCTTTCCATTCACCATCACTCATACCGGCTTTATCACTTGCACAATGTTCAACCATTTGTTGTGCATTCCACCCCGTTTTAATAGCTACCTGTGGTAAATAGGTCCCTGATCTGAAATCTTTCCTAACCAGAATGCCGTGTTTTCCGGGAATGATCTCTTCGATAGAGTTTACTTTTTTTAAAGGTGACAGCAAAGAAATTTCAATATGAACATCAGACATTTCTTCCTTTGTAACGGATTTAAACCGTTTGTCGCTAAAGGCCGCACTATGAGTCATTTCTTCAACAGTTTTGTATATAGGGTCACTGGATTCAATACGTCCTATGCATCCTCTCAGTTCGTCCTTATAATAGATACTTACAAAAACTCCTCCTGATGTTTTTATTCCTGCTGAAAGTTCGTTACTGTCTTTGAACGGAATATCAGACATTTGAAAATTATCCATAATTCTGGCTCTTGCAATTTGCAAAAGGTCCTCTTTTTCTTTTTCCGAAAAGTCAAATCCGGAGAGTACATCCGCTTTTTTTTGAGTTATCAGAACCGATTGATACCCGACTACTTTCATTTTTTCTCCATACAATGGAATATCTCCCGAATTCTGATACAATACGGGTATATATTGTATATTCTCATTGTGTTCTGTCAAATACATCAAAGTTAAGGCTGAAGTCCATCCGCACATGCTTGTAGATAAATTTGAAATATGCAACAGATCATTTTTTTTCAGTCTTTGAAGGAAGCTTTCAGGATTGTTACTGCAAAAGTCATCAATTGTTTGTTTATCAACTTTTACGGCATCATTATAAGAAGGGTAATGCGAAAGATCGGTGCTTATAACAAATAAGTTTTCCGGGACAAAATAGGGTTTCAGGGCTTTTGCAACTTGTTTTGGAATTTCTTTGGATTGCCCGCCGAGTAATATTGGGACAATGGTAAACCGATCTTTTAATGTATACTGAAGAAACGGAAGTTGAACTTCCAAGCAATGCTCATGTGCGTGCGCTTCCGGTAAATAGGCAAACAAATCGTTTTCATCCAGAAGAGCATTTGCTATTGCTTTGTCAACTTTTACTTTTCCCAAAGGGGTGATATAATTTCCCGAATAATAAATTGATGCCTTTTCATACCATGCGTTATGACTCGATCCGATCAAAAAAACCGTTTTAATGTTTTTCCTGGTTTTAAGAGGCAGAAATGCAGAAGCCGCAACGGTTCCTGAAAATACATACCCTGCATGCGGGGATACAACCGCAAGAATTTCTTCCTCTTGCTTGATTTCAGGCAATTCATGTTTTTTGACCTGTTCAAATAGCCTGTCCAGCTCTTTCTTCAACTCAGCGTCGGAGGAAGGATAAAATCTTCCTGCAACTACCGGCAATCGATCAGACAATTGGTTTGGTTGTTGCATACACTTTTTTATTGATTGGTAATAAACTTCATTGTTATTTTATTGTATCAATACTATACAATTTAAACAAAGTTACTGAAATGTTAGGTTGTATTCAATCAATTTATTTTGCATAATGTATTGATTTGATTTACACATTTTATAACTTA
>CAZWFM010000155.1:0-5222 GCA_964633185.1 uncultured Bacteroidales bacterium
GATAAGTCACAAGCTTTTTCTCCGGATCAAGATTCAGTTGCAGGCAGATCTTTTTTTTAAGCTCAGCAGCAAGAACATCTTTTACGGGGTGACCTAAACTTACCGGATTGGGCAGTAGAAATATGTTATTCTCCTGAATGCCATAATTCGATAACCTCCTTTTATCAAAAGAGTTAAGTGTTGCATGCAAACAATTCGGTAAATCGGGATACAACACCTTAGAAAGTTCCTTTTTAAATGTATCACCGATAATAGACTCTAACAATTGCAGGTTAACCGGCCGGTCTTCAGCAAAATCATGTGCATGATTCAGAATGTTAAATCCTCTGTATGCAAATTCAGAAATGGCTAAAGTAAATAAAGGATTTTTCCCGAGATTCAGGTTATGAATATGGACAACATCATCTTTTTTCAAAATACCATTTAAAAAATTCAAAAGCTTCTGATATTCATTTTCCAGATCAGCATTTTCTTCCGGCAAATAATTTAATTTTTCATGAATCAGGATTTCTGCTCCCAGTGATATGATTTCCTCAGGAAACTCACAATGTCCTGTAATTACCAAAATCCGGGCAGAAGGGAAATAATCTGTAAGCGATTTAATTTGCGACTCGATGATTCGCGTAACTCCTCCGGGATTCAGGTGATGATGTATGATGACAATTCTTTTCATAATTAATCAGCTCCCGAAATAAGAAGAGCAAATCAATAAATACTTTCCTTTTCTTTTTTGTGAAACTTCCATGTTTTCCAAAAACAAACAAGAATTATAATAATTCACTGAAACATGGAAATTCCATAAGACAATTAAAATAAATCATTAACTTATGAATGTTAAAATTACGAACTTTAAATTTTACAATCGGGAATACAGCATTATTTAAAAGTAATAATTGATATTTGGTACAATAAACTCCATTGCTATGAATACCGAAGAAAACAGTATTGAAACGCTGAAGACTCTGAAAGAAACAGGTGAAGTTTCTTCTCCGGAAAAATGCTCCCGGACAATATCATATTAAAATCCGAATTGTTATAATCCTTAAAATATATCACGAGATGACACTACTTGATCAATTGAAAGAATTTACTGTTATTGTTGAGGATACAGGTGATATTAACCTGATTAAAAAACACAAACCCCGGGACGCAACAACGAATCCCTCATTATTATTTGCTGCCGCGCAATTACCGGCATATCAACACCTGGTTGAAGATGCCATTCAAAGTTCAGCTACTGATATCTGTGATCCGGATGCAAATATGAGTCGCTGTGTTGAAAAACTGGCTGTCAATTTCGCCAAAGAAATACTAAACATTATCCCCGGCCGTGTTTCTGTTGAAGTTGATGCAAGTTTATCCTTCAACACAGAAGACACAATCCTTACAGCAAAAAGAATTATTTCTTTGTTTGAGAAGGAGAAGGTAGATCGGTCAAGAATACTTGTAAAAATTGCTTCAACATGGGAAGGAATTAAAGCAGCTGAACAGTTGGAAAAAGAAGGCATTCACTGCAATCTTACATTGCTGTTCAGTTTTGCCCAGGCCATTGCCTGTGCAGAAGCAAATGTAACACTTATATCCCCCTTTGTTGGAAGAATTTTCGATTGGTATAAGGCAAAAAAAGGAGTAAATAGCATCCCGGCTACCGAAGACCCAGGTGTGCAATCGGTAACTCAGATCTTCAACTATTACAAAAAGTTTGGATACAAAACTGAAATTATGGGTGCTAGTTTTCGTAATATTGGCGAGATCATTGAGCTTGCAGGATGTGATCTTCTGACGATTTCACCGCAACTTTTGGATGAACTTGGCAACAAGCAGGAAAAACTCATACGAAAACTTGACCCTGACAAAGCAATGAATATCGAACAGGAAAAAATCCACCCGGATGAAAAAAGGTTTCGCTGGATGCTAAACGAAGATGCCATGGCTACGGAAAAACTTTCAGAAGGCATACGCAGATTCAATGAAGACCTCATAAAGCTTGCCGGGTTTGTACGCAAAAAATATTGCAGTAAATAAACATTGAAATGCTTATTCCCTGATTCTCATAAAAATTTTTATTGAATGTCGTTCATAAGATTACTTTTGTGAACAGATTTACAATTTTATAGATTGCATTTCTTTTTAGGAATACATTAATTATGGGAAAAATACTTTTTGCCTTCCTGAAGATTTTTAAACTCTTTCGACTTTTCTGGTTGGGCATTACAGGAAAAACTGAAGAGGACATTTGTGCTAAAAGAATTGTTATCGGGAAAACCTGGGAAGACTTTTGCGATCATCTGAAAACTGCAGGTGCTGCACTTACATATCCCGGGGCGCCACGAGATGCATTTCAACAGGCAGAAGGAATACGCTATTTATCGCGTCTCACAAGAGCTGCTTTGGAAGGATTTGTTGAATACGATGACAAGGAATTTCCCGAACTGAGAAGAATGGTACACGAAACTGTTAAACTCGGTGCAGACAACCCGGATAATTATTATCAAAATGCCCAGATAAGCGGAAAATATGAATACCGGATCACCGGCAGGAGAAATACAATTCACTACCTGGGATTTTTTACCCAGAATGGCAATTATGGCACAACCGGCGGAATGGCTCCCTGTGGAGTTATAGAAGATAAGGACTTATATATCGAAAAGGATGGTAGTTTTGAAATTATTCTGAGTAAAACAAGAAAGGGAAAAAACTGGCTTAAAATTGAAGATGAAACGGGCCTGTTGATCGTACGACAAACATTTTATGATCGTAAGAATGAGCAACCGGCAGACCTTAAAATTGAAACCCTGAATGGAACGAAAATCCCGGGAGTTTTGACTCCTGAAAGAATAGACAAAGGCCTTCAAACAGCAGCTCTTTTTGTTGCCGGAGCGCCTATGTTGTTTGCAAAATGGGCAAATGAATTTAAGAAGCATCCGAATACACTTCCTGTATTTGATCCAAAAATATCAAATGCTGCCGGCGGAGATGCTAATATAATATATCACCACAGCTACTGGAAACTTAAAGAGCATGAGGCTCTTGTTATTGATTTCATTCCTCCCCATTGCGATAACTGGAATTTTCAGTTAAACAACTACTGGATGGAATCACTGGATTACAGGTATTTCCCTGTTTGCATCAATAAAAGTACCGCAATAACTGAAAAAAACGGGAAGGTCCGCATCATTGTATTAAAAACAAATCCCGGATTAGTAAACTGGCTTGACACATGCGGTCATAATGAGGGAACAATGTGTTTAAGATGGTACAGGCTCAGGGAAGGTGCCAAACCTGTGATTCCGAATTGCAAAGTTGTACCTGTTTCAGAATTGGCAAAAGATGAGTAATAACAAAAAGGTTCATACAAAGAGTTTCCATAATAAACCCGCATGGTTCAATTTGATCAACAGTATATGGAAAAGCAGCTATAGGTTTGGTACCAAGATCAAACTTGAAAAAGACCATTTAATTAAACTTTCCAGAAAACAGACAGGTTTGCATTCATATGGTAAGGATTTTTGGGAAGAACCCCTCGAAAGGCTTATAGATTCTTTAAATCATGAAGCTGATCTTCATCCCGTCGGAAGATTTATAACACAAAAAAGACTTACAGGTCTTCTCTCATCGCGATTAAGAGCCGAGATGTGGTTTAAAAGATATCCTGAAATCCTTGAGCAGGATCTTTATCCGGTAACACTTATTTGCGGACTTCAACGAACCGGCACAACCAAGTTGCACAGACTGCTTTCTGCAGATCCTGAAAATCGCACTCTCCTCAGCTGGGAAGCAATAAACCCTGCTCCTATGAATGATGATCCGCAAGAAATCCATCTGAGGAAGAAGGCAGCACGTATGAGCGAAAAAGCTTTACGGTTTATGGCCCCGGGATTTTTCTCCATACACCCCGTGGAACATGAAGCCCCGGAAGAAGATATTCTTCTTATTGATATCACCTTCTTAAGCACCACTCCGGAAGCAATTGCTTTTGTTCCATCATACGCCTCATGGCTTGAACACACCGATCAATCCTATGCTTATGAGTATACTGTCAAATTACTTAAATTATTACAATGGCAGCATCCGGCAAAAAAATGGGTATTAAAATCTCCTCATCACATGGAGTTTCTTGATCTTGTGAAAAAATATTTCGGTACTGTACATTTCATCTGGACGCACAGAAATATTTATGAAAGTTTGCCTTCATTTATGAGTATGGTAGCACATAGTCAGACAATTTTCAGCAACAATGTAACGCTTGAAAAAGTAGCTCGGCACTGGGTTCGGAAAACAGCTTATATGCTTGAAAAAGGTATTGAATTCAGGAAGACAAATCCAAACGAAAATTTCACTGATGTATTCTATGATCATCTGATTTCCGATCCTATGAAAATCCTTAGTGAAATATACCGGAACGGGAAAACAATTTCTCCTGAATTGTATCAGAAATTTCTAAAGACCGATCAGTTAAACAGTCCAAATCGTTACGGAATCCATATTTACAGTCTGGAAGATTTCAACCTGAAACCTGAGGATGTTGACAAACAAGTGCGCTCCTATTCCGATTTGCTTATAGAACTGCATAACCACACCCATGACCAGAGAACATAAAGAAAGATATTCAAATCCTTTTTCTGCAACAGTAAGTGGTATAACCGACCTGTTTCGCAAACAAAAAAACAGAGTAACTCTGAAAGATGATGAACTGCTTATTGGGAAAAATGTTTTAATTACGGGCGCAAGCTCGGGTCTGGGATTTGAAGCAGCTATACAACTGGCCGGCAGAGGGGCAAATGTATGGATGGCATGTCGCAGTGGCATCCCTGAAAAGGGAAGCCTGGTAATAAAATTGTCAGGCAACAGGAATGTTCAGATGGTGCATGTTGATCTGGCCGATATGGATTCTATAAAAACCCTGGCAGAAGAGCTTAGAAAGTTTTCTGTTACACTGGATATACTGATTTGCAATGCTGCCGTTGTCCCCTCCAGAAGCAGAAAAACCAAACAAGGTATCGAAGAAATGTTCATGGTAAATTACCTGGCCAAGTATTTGTTAATCAGACTGCTTTTAGATAACGATTTACTCCGTATAAGCAATGGAAATATCCCCAGAATCATTTTTGTATCCTCCGAAAGTCATAGAAATCCAAAAGCATTTGACTGGGACGGGTTTGGAATATACAAGGAATACTCCATGAGTAAAACCGTTGAACTGTACGGATATTACAAACTGC
>CAZWFM010000156.1:0-5212 GCA_964633185.1 uncultured Bacteroidales bacterium
TGACAGACACAGAAGATTGTCATTCGAATATATAGTATTTAAAGACATCAATGATTCTCAAAAACATATTAACCGGATAGCTCGTCTGTTAAATGGCATGAGATGCAGAATTAATCTTATGAGATTTCATGAAATACCGGGTACTGACCTAAAGAGTACTGACGAAATTTCGGTACATCAATTCAGGGACAAATTGGATGAAAAAGGGATTACTGCCACTGTAAGGGTCTCCAGAGGAGAAGATATTATGGCAGCATGCGGATTGCTCTCGACGAAAGAATGTAATGCATGATATTTACATGAAAATAAAGGAGCTATAAACCATAGCTCGTTCCGAACGTAGTCGGGAATTGACCACGGTAATAAGAAGTCAATACCCTGGTAATACTATTCGAATGAAGTTTAACTATTTTCTGCGGTTGCTTATTGTATGCCTGATTGTTTTACTGACAAACAGGATCAACGCGCAATACAGGTATGGCAATGAGTTACAAAACGTTGACTTTATCATACTTACTTCCCGGGGCGGACATCTGTACAGTGGAATCGATAACTATATGAAAATATCTTCAGGTATTTTTTCTGATTCGGACACGATTCATATTGAATGTACTAACGGTGAAATATTTGCTGATAGCGCAGACTTATATTTATTAATTCCGGAACGGCCGGGAAAAGTAAGGTTGACTCTTTACACTGTTTTGGGCGGGGATACAAATGTTCTGGGATATAAACATTTTCTTGTGAAACGAATTCCTGACCCGCAATTGATGATTAACAATACCCTGGTAAATGTTACTGACACGATAATGAAAAGGACTCTGCTGGAATGTGACAGTCTTGCTGTTTTTATCAGCAATGATATTATCGGTTCAGAAAACTGGTTTCACATAAGTGAATTTTTGATTGGTTACAATTACGGAGGATTTCATGTCTCACATCAAAATCTTTCCAATATACTCTTACCAGAAACCAAACAGATACTGGAATATATGGGACCTGACCGGGAAATCAGTATTAAGCTAACAGTAAAATCTGAAGGAAAAGTTTATAGCCACTTACCAATATACAGAATTATCATTTACTAGTTTTCCTGTATTATCGCCAGAGCTTCTTTAATTGTTAATTTTCTTCCCTCCTGGTATGCCACAACAAAAGCACGTGGCACTCTGCACGACATTCTCAGTTTATCGGCCGATTTGAAATTATCAAAACTTCCAATCTGATATTTGTACCATTTGCCCTCATGAATCTCTATTACGGAATCCTTACCGGTATAAAATGTTTTTATATACTGATCAGTCAAAGTAACTGTATGTGCAGCGATCTGAACTCTGAAAATCACTTCACCGCCTTCAGGGATATCTCTTTCTTCAACAGGTTTTCTTTTAAAAACATCCTCGGGAGGAAGTTTGATCAATGGATTGTTAAAAAATTTGGCCAGTTCTTCGGGCGTTACATCGTTTTCCCAGCCATAATTGTATTCTACAGGAAAGTCCTGGTAGATCTGAAGTGCTCTCCCTTTGTTACGCACAGAAAGTTTTTCAAGTTGCAATGCTTCATGCATTTTGTATTGGATCCATTCCGGCTTATCCGCTTCAAGCAAAAACTCGCGAATACTGGTTGCTCTTGCAAGGTTTCGTTCTCCTTTCAATTCATAATACTTTGCTTTGTTTAATCCCGAAGCATAGTGGTTCATTTTTTTCATTTCCAACTGAAACTTCGCACAGTTTTCATTGAATACATTATATATTAATGTATGCCCTTCACCGTAAAGGATAGATGCTTCAATAAATTTTTTCAGCATCTTATTGTAGTCTGATGATATACCCCCGGTAATTTCAGTATCATCCATTTTTTTAAGTATTGCTATAGCTTCCTTTTCAATCTTGCTGGCTTCAATTAAGATCTCAACTCCTTTTTCAATCTTTTTTTCATCAATAAGTTCAATCTTAATATTCAGTTCACCTCTGTAATCAGCAACAGATATATCTTGTGAAAATAATGAAGGAATAAACAATGTGAATGCAAGAATCGATGTGAACAATTTCATAACGGGATGACAAACAATCTGAATCATAAGTTTAATATTCATCCCCAAAAATAACCAAACAACCTAGTTGTCGGCAAAAAAATATAAAAAAACCTTAGAAAATTATAATTCTGTAAGATCATTGGATACTTCAGGTGCTTCAACCACGAGGTATCCAACAACAATTAATGAAACAAATGGAACGATAAGAAACAACAACCACATATTTAAAAAATTTTAATCCACATACAAATATAATCATTCGTCAAAGAAATCCAATCGTTTGTCAAATTTTTTAATCATTTCATCCCATTTTTAACCTTTTGTTTAGATAGAATACAGTATTCGTTGTTTAATTGTTAAATTGATCAGTTTAGTAGTTGAGACGTTTAGATTTTAAAAAGTTTAGAAAATGGGAAAGTGAGAAGATGAGACTTGAAACTTGCGACTAGAGACAAGAAACTATTCTTCAATCATCAACGGTATAAAAAAAGGACTGGCCTGTAAAACATCCGGAAAACAAAAAAGCGATAAGTAAACTTATCGCCTTTCATCAGGTAAAAATTATTTTATCTACTATCAGTCATTTGATACTTCAGGTGCAGAATATACAATACATCCAAGAAAGATCAGTGAAAGGAACGGTATCAAAAATGCTAATAGTATCATAACTTTTTTCTTAATGAATTATGTAACAAATATACATTTTAGTCAAAAAAAAACAAACATTCGTCAAAAAAATTTTTAATTATTCATCAACAAAAAGTCATAACTAGAGTTATAATATTGATAATCAGTTATTTGTATAAATAATGATTTCAACTCTCCGGTTTTCTCTGTGTATAGCCTGAGTACAATCCTGATAACACACTTTTCTCAAGCGTTTTTCACCATAACCAAGATCGGTAATTTTTGCGCTATCAATTCCATTGTTTATAAGATAATCTTTCAAATATCTTGCTCTTTCGGCCGCCAGGCCATAGTTGTAATCTTTACTGCCCTGAATATCAGTATAACCATCTACTTCTACCAGGTAATTGTTATGGTTCGTCAGGATACTTAAGAGATCATCAATTTTCTTCAACTCTGTTGCCGAGGGTTTATAATTGTCAAATGGGAAAAACAGTGTTGTTTTGTTAATAATTTCCCTTCTTTCACTTGCGGTTACAAATTCGCTGCGCAGTTCAGCCGGTTTGGAGTGGAGTTCTCTGATAGCTGATCTGAGTTCAAGCTTTGAGTCACCCGAATAGGCAGCAATAAATGCACCTTTTACATCGCATTGCTTGCGCACTGCATTTGCTTCAAAGAACGATCGGAAATCACCAATAGCATACTTATACCAATTGTCCTCTTCAAATAGAAAAATCTCTCTTGATCCCTTGTATATCATTTTCAAAGCCCCTTCGTCCAGAGGCACTCTGCTTGCAGCAATCTGTAAGCGAAAAACAGTCCCTGAAGCCGGAGCGGGTAGCTCTTCAACTGTTTTCTCAACAAAAATTGTTTCTTCAATAACAGGTTCAATTTCTTTTTCCGGAGCGGGCAAGGAGTCCTGTTCAACCTTTACAACAGGAAATTTACCGATATTTACTTCGTATAATCCTACAGACGGAGCTAATGCTGTGGAAACATAGAACTCTTCCATTTCATAACCTTCACTCGATATGATTAAATTGTATTCCTCTCCGGGCTTTCCAATAAGACTGAATTGACCATTATCTGCAAGGATCATTTCAGACTCTTTTTCCCCGTGTGTAAAATAACTAACTCCTACGTTTTTCAGGTTGTCACCTGTTTTTTGATCCGTGACTTCTCCTATTGCACGTACCATATTGATCTTAAATTGATATAGATCTGCCCTCGATTGGGTTTTTGCACGATCGGATGTTAAGAATCCGATGGTATGATCTTCAGATAAAGACAATCCGGATTCATCGTATTGCGAATTTATTGGTGAACCGAGATTCACCGGAATGGATGACGGTTTATTTAAATTCATATAATAGATATCAAAGCCTCCTAAACCTCCATGACCATCTGATGCAAAGAATAAAACAGTATCATTCATCAGATAAGGATAACACTCATTTCCCCTTGTATTTACAAAGCCGTTGATCAAAACCGGTTTGGTATATCCGTATAAGTCCCTGTAAGAAATGTACAAGTCAAGTCCGCCGACGCCTCCGGCTGCATCGGATGCGAAAACCAGAATTTTTCCGGTAGCGTTTACTGTCGGAAACAAGATGTTTTCTTCAAAATCATCAAATGACACACTTTCTTCTTTTGAAAACCTGATGCCGGCATTTTCAATAAAGGCGTGTCTTAATTCATAACGCTTATCTGTGTCTGTGTTTTCACTTACTGATTTGAAAATTTCACCTGTAGAATTTGCAATTGCAAATCCTTTAAGCACTTCTTTTTTGCTACCGGACACCAGCACTTTTTGTGATTTGCTATCAGGATCATCTGAAAGCGAACGGACATATACAGTTCTTAATAAGGGATCGCTTCCTGCAAATTCGCGGTTCGACTCGAAATACAAATTGTTGCCGTATACCCTCGGATTGTAATCTTCTTCATCTGAGCTGAAAGAAAGCAATTGAAGGGAAATAAACGCAGTATCACGGTAATATTTGTCAACATCTTCAATACTTTTAATGTTTCTGAGAACCCTTAGATCATGGTTCTCCATCAGGTTGTTGTAACTCATGTAATAACTCCGTGCGTCATCATTCCTGCCTATTTTCATCAGCAAATCGCCATATTCCAGAAAAATTTCGGGTTCAAGGTATTCTGATTTTGAAATGATCTGGGCATACAATTCATCAGCTTTCGTAAATTCTTCAATCTTTTCATAACAACGGGCACACTGCAAACAGGCCTGTACATTATCAAATTCAGTCTCAATGATTTTTGTATAGTATTGAATTGCTTTCTCGTATTTCTCCAACTGATAATAACGATCAGCTTTTTCAAAATATTTTTCAATTTTCTGAGAAAAAGCATTTTGTGTCGTGAGAAGGAAAACAAAAATAGTTAAATACGGCCATAAGGTAATCTCAGGGTTTAGTTTCAGGGTATAAGACATAAAAAATTAACTGCTTTTATTCATGAACTTGTGTTAAGGTTTTTTGAATTTTATTGATCAGCAATTTAATATTTTTTCTTGTATCATCATCAAAG